>NZ_JACDWU010000041.1:0-50758 GCF_016464045.1 Pseudoalteromonas sp. bablab_jr011
CCAGCGACTTGGAATACATTTTTTGCCAAATCAATTGATAATGTGCTAATTTTCATGACGGACGTTCCCTTTTAACTGAGTGTGAGTTAACCAGTTTGGCGCATTGACGCCGTTTAGGGGAGCGTCCATCTCATCACCCACTTTAACCTACATAACTTGTGTAACTAATAACATGAAAGCACTGATAACCAGTGTTAAAAAGGTAAGTATCATACCAAAAGCACGTAATTTCATTACGTTATCAGCAAGCCCGTAGCTGTGACAGAATCGACCTAGTAGCAACATGCTTCCTAAAATATAACAATAATGACTTGATAGACCTTGGTACTCAACCAAGAACAATAAGATCAAAGTAAATGGCACATACTCTATAAAGTTTCCATGCGCACGAATTGCTGCTTGCAAAGATGCATCACCGCCATCGCCTAGTGAAATTTGCTTGGCTTTACGAATTTTAATAACACGAAAACTTAACTGAATGTATAAAATCGCCAATATGGCGGCAAAGGTTGAAACGATCACTGTATTTCCAATTCTTATTTAAAGTTAGACGCTTAGCACTATTTGTTGCTAGGCTATAAAATAGGTATTTAAGTTAGCACACTATTATGACTCGATAATGATTAATGTCTAACTGTTCTTAAAGGATATGCATGTTTACGCCAAGAAAAATTGCAGACAATTACCGCGAGATGATCAGCAGTATTGGGTTTTACCCATCGATGCTATCCGTTTTATTTCTTTTGTTTGCTTTAATCACAACTGCAATTGAATACGCAGCTATCACAATGGAAGTTAAGCAATTTTTTGCTGTGCTATTAGTTGACAGTGAAGAAAACGCACGAACCATATTGAGTACCCTTGCCGGCAGTATAATTTCGCTAACCGTGTTTAGCTTTTCAATGGTAATGGTGGTACTTAATAGTGCCAGTGCGAGCCTGTCACCGCGAGTTTTACCCGGTTTGATCACTCGTAAATCGCATCAGCTTGTTTTGGGTTTTTACTTAGGCAGTATCATTTACACCATCATTATGTTGATAAACATACGCGCGATGGAAAACGGTGAAATGGGGATCCCCTCTTTGGGTATTTTCTTTTCTTTGCTGTTTGGCTTAGTGTCGTTGGGGTTTTTTGTTTACTTTATTCATTCAATCTCAAAGGCTATCCAAGTTGATAATGTACTTAACGATTTATTTAAAAATACCAAAAATGAACTCACCTGCATTGTCGCAATGCAAAAAGATACCGATGTTAATGAGTTTCCTAACTTTGATGAATGGCACAACATTAAGAGTGAAACAGAAGGTTATTTTAAAGGGGCTCACAGTGATAAATTATGTGCGCTGTGTAAAGAGCACGATATAAAGATTTATATTGCGGTTAAACAAGGTTTTTTCACTGTTAAAGGCTACCCATTCTTAAAGTGTGATAAAGATTTATCAGACATGCCTGAACTTGTTGATGCCCTGCTCAACTGTTTTATTTTTTATATTGAAGAATACATAAGTGACCATTATCGCTATGGTATGACGCAAATTTCTGAAATTGCCGTAAAAGCAATGAGCCCAGGTATTAATGATCCGGGCACTGCGGTTAAGGCCATTGATATGTTAAGCATTTTACTGATAGAACGCCTTAAAATAAGCGATGTGAATTATTCGCTAAAGCATTCAACGAATAATCAACCTTATTTATACTTGCACGAGACATCGTTTGATGAATTACTGCATGATAACTTCACACCCATTAGGAATTATGCAAAAAGTGACGCTTATGTGATGGTCAATGTACTTGAAGCATTTAAAAATATTTTGTTTAGATCAGCTGATAGCAGTAAAGCGACAGAAAGCTTATTTGTTTATTTAGAGGCCATTGTTGAAGACATTAATAAGCATATAACGAATGAATACGACCGTCAGCAAGTAACCAATATGCTCAAGGCTATTGCGCGTATTTCAGAACACAAAGGAAAGGCGTTGGTGGCAAAGTTTACCACCAACTAACTGTTTAATTTTCGATATAATAGACCGCATAGCTACTTGCGGTGATGGTTATTTCACCCCCATTGTATGCATCGGGTACATAGTTACTCGGTGCTGCATCAGCCATAATCATTTTTTCAGCTCTCATGTAGGGTTGCACTCCCGTGTCGAGTGGGCTGTTTGAAGCCGTATAAAGGCCTTTTAACTCAACACCATAATCATTGGCAAACTCTTTTGCTGCGGCACGGGCATCCTTAATTGCCAGTTTTTGTGCCTGCTTTTGTAGCTCTTCATATCGGCTCGATACAAACTGTGTTTGATTTATTTCATTAATACCTGAGTTTACAAGTTGTTGAAGTAAAACAGGGTACTGTTTTGTATCAGTGAGCGTAAGTGATAAATTACGAGTTACACGGTATCCAACGAAGTTTTGTTTACCTGTTTCACGGTTATATTCCGTTTCGCGTTGAATAGAAATATTAGACGCATAAATGCCCTTTTCTTCTACCCCTTTTGACTTTGCAAGCTTTATAGCTTTTGCCATTGTATTGTCGGCTTTATTTTTAGCGGCGATTAAGTCTTTATCAATTTCTACAATTGCGACCGTTAGTTTTACGTTGTCGGGGATTGTGGTGATAGACGCATTACCTTGAATATAAATATGCGGAGCGTCTGGCGTTGCCAAGGCAAAAACATTAAAACTCATAAATGCGGCAATAGATGAAAAAACAAATTTATTCATAACCTTGTTCCTTTTGTATAAACGTGAACTATTAAATACCTTATAAGGTTAATTAGCAATGAACAAGCTTAAACTAGAAGCTTAACGCTCGAAACAACACGGCTTTGAACAACATTATTTTATGCGCTTTTTATTTTCACATAAGGATTAAAACATTGTATTAATGTTTTTAGATTCCTTTGGAACAGACTGCCCAACCCCCCAATGCTCAACAATTTTACCTTCTTCCATCCGAAATATTTGGATTGCTGCACCGCCAAGCGATTCAGGTGTATGTTTTACATGAAGGTGAAGCCAAACAAGATCACCGTCAGAAGCAGTGCGCTTAATGGACATTGACAGTTTCGGGTACTTTTTATAACGGCTCTCAAATAAACTCAACAGCGCATCACGGCCATCAGGTATGTTTGGTGAATGCTCAATAAAATGTTCGCTGTAACATTCATTACGCAAAATATCTATTCGATGCTTAGGCTCAAGATCTGGTCTATTTTCGAGGATTTCCATGCAATACAGCGCCTTCTTTAAGTTAGATTCCTCTAAAGCAGTTTCTGCGCTACCTTTTGCATTTAATTCACACCCTACAAGGAGTATGGAAATTGCAAACAACACAACTCTAATCGCTATTTTCCCTGTACTCATATATTTCTCCTATACACGCTGTTGTCAGAATGTTCATGTATTTCTTGCCCTTAATATGGGCAAAAAATGTGGCTAAAATGGAGCTGAAAGAAACAGAGCACCTTGTTAGGCGCAGCGCTTTAAATTCATGCAAGCTTTAGAGTTTATATTCACGTCGCACTTTGTTGGAAAAAATGCCAGACAAGGTCCCCACTTAAGATCTTTCTCTTTCGGCGAAGCCGAAATTGGTTTATCTACTGCACCTGCACTGAATGCTAATATCGCTATCAGTCTAATGACTGCAGTTTGGATCATTTCCTTCTTCATTTTACTCTCCTGAGTTAAAAAATCTGTTAGTTGCTTAATGCATGGCTCTGCGGCAAAAAAAGCGCCCAGTGTTTTGGGCTGGCAGCAGCCACTTAATAGGATTCTTGCTAGGTATCATTTAAAAATAAATTACAGTCTGGCTAATTTATAATTCAGTAAATTGACCATAAAATTAAAGACTTAAAAATACTCTATGTATTACTGTTATCCGTAAAATAACTATGTATGTCCCTAATCGTGATGTAGCAAACTAGAAACCATGCACACGTTGTTATTTGGCTAGGGATGCATGTTGTAGATAAGTAAGATGAAAGTTCGAATTAAACATGGGGTTACCCAAACGACGTTACTTTAATAAGAACGAGTAATAATTAACCACCTTACATCGATACCTGACGAAAAGACATTAATTCCAATCAATCTTTTTGTAATAAACAAAACAGGTCAGATCTTTACTCGATAAATTTAAAAAACTAATAATATAGTAAATAGAATATGGGTCATTCTAATAAAAATATTAGGTTTTGTGAGGCTGGTTGTTCAGTTGGTATGGCTTACTAACTTATACATTTCACAATGGAGGAATTGTTCTACAGGCACGCATTTTATCCCTTTGAATCCTTGATTACTCTCTTAACGAAGCTGTTTAGCAGAAAATAAAAGCCGATGAAATTGCGTTACTTAATAGCAATTCATCTAGTATCGACTCATCTTAGCTCGACAATTGTGTTACTGGTATTGGTGTTACTGGTGTTAGTGCTGAGTGCTTGTATTTTTAGGCAAAAAAAGGGGACCTACTATTTTAGGTCCCCTTTGTCATTTAGCCAAAGCGCGAAGGCTTTGGTTTCTATTAATATTTTAAGTTTAAATGCTTAAGTTTAAATACTACGTCGCTTGTAGTTGCGGTATTCAGGTAACCAATAATTCTTTTCGATAGCAGCCCACAACGCGTCGTCTGTTAGTTCCAGTGCCACACCTTCTTCCATCGCTTTTTTAGCAACGGCAAACGCAATACGTTTACTCAATGCTTGTATTTCAGTTAGTGCTGGCAATAAGCTACCTTGACCTGTGTTTGCACGTGGTGAAGACTCTGCTAACGTTTCACTTGATACAATAAGCATTGCATCTGTGATACGGGTTGCTTTTGCAGCTATTACACCTAAACCAATACCAGGGAAAATGTAACTGTTATTACATTGTGGGATTTGGAATAACTGGCCGTTGTATTCAACCGGTTCAAATGGGCTTCCTGAGGCGACAATGGCTTGTCCGTCGGTCCACTCTATAACATCTGCTGGCAGTGCTTCTACCTGCTTAGACGGGTTGCTAAGTGGGAAAATAATTGGCTGCGCACACGAGGCATGCATTGCACGAATAACTTGCTCAGTGAATAAGCCAGGTTGACCCGATACACCAATAAGGATATCTGGTTGAGCGCAGTGCATTACATCAAGAAGCGAGGCGAATTCGCCACTGTAAGTCCAGTCTTTTAAGTTTTCTTTTGATTGCGATAAAGCATCTTGGAAATCACGAAGACCTTCCATTCCTTCTGTTAGTAGACCAAAGCGATCGACCATGTATATTTGTGAACGCGCTTGCTCGTCAGAAATGCCTTCAGCAACCATCGTACTGATGATTTGCTCTGCAATGCCGCACCCTGCTGAACCTGCACCAACAAACACAACTTTTTGCTCTGATAACTTAGCACCTTTAACACGACACGCCGCAAGTAATGAACCAACTGTAACAGCTGCAGTACCTTGAATGTCGTCGTTAAAACTACAAATTTCGTCACGGTAACGTTTAAGCAGTGGCATTGCATTCGGTTGTGCGAAATCTTCAAATTGAAGTAGCACACTTGGCCAGCGACGTTTTACTGCTTTAATGAATAGCTCAAGGAACTCGTCGTATTCTTCTTGCGAAATACGTTTATGGCGAGCACCCATGTACATAGGATCGTTAAGTAGTTTTTCGTTGTTGGTACCCACATCAAGCATAACAGGTAATGTGTATGCTGGGCTTATACCACCACATGCGGTGTAAAGCGACAGCTTACCAATTGGAATACCCATGCCCCCAATACCTTGGTCACCAAGGCCTAGAATACGCTCACCATCAGTTACAACGATAACCTTTACTTTGCCTTTCGTCGCATTGCGCAAGATATCGTCGATTTGGAAACGATCTTCGTACGAAATGAATAAGCCACGTGCACTGCGATAAATATCAGAGAACTTTTCGCAAGCGTCTCCCACTGTCGGGGTATAAATAATCGGCATCATTTCTTCAAGATGGTCACGCACTAAACGGTAGTAAAGAGTTTCGTTGTTATCTTGAATAGCACGTAAGTAAATATGTTTGTTTAAGTTGTCGCTAAAACTTGAATATTGTTGGTAACAACGCTCAACTTGCTCTTCAATTGTTTCATAACGCGGTGGCAGTAAACCGGCTAGGTTGAAACTTTCCCTCTCTTTTTGTGAAAATGCACTGCCTTTATTTAATAGTGGCGTTTCGATCAGACCTGGGCCTGAATAAGGAATATAAAGATAATTCGGATCGGTATTTGTAGTCATATTTCCAAGCTTTGATGGCGTCATAATTATGATCTGACATTATTACTGTTGAAGGTTAAATTGCAATGACAATCCACCTTGTCAGACCATTGAAGAAAATGAATTTTATGCTCTAAAAAGCATAAGGCTAAGTATACATGAAAACTCAGCAGCTTTAAGGCTGCTGAGCCTATTTTTAGTGGCTTTTATCACTTAAAGCGATGCCTTCACGGCGTGGATCTGCAGCACCATAAAGTTTACCGTCTTTTAGTTCAACAGCATGTAAACCAGAGTTTAAATCTAAGATGCGAACTTGGTGGCCTCGGTTAACAAAATCGGCTTCGTGGTTGGCAAGTTCGGTGTCTTTTTCAAGACTGGTGTAATTATTACGATTTGTGATACGTGGCAAATTAATTGCTTCTTGTGCATCTAAATCCCAATCAAGAACAGCCACAACAACCTGCGCTACATAATCAATAATTCGGCTTCCACCCGGTGAACCCACGACTAATCGTAAGCTACCGTCTTTGTTAAATACCATTACTGGCGACATAGAACTACGCGGACGTTTACCTGCCTCAACACGGTTAGCGAGTGGTTTACCATCTTTCGTTGGCGATAAAGCAAAGTCAGTAAGCTGGTTGTTTAAAATATACCCGTTCACCATAACTGTTGAACCAAAAGCCATTTCAATTGAACTGGTCATTGACACGGCATTGCCTTCGCTGTCTACAATTGATACATGCGACGTTGACGGTAATTCATAAGCGTCATCCTGCGCGTAGGCCAATGAGTTAGGAGGCGTTCCAGCTTCTGCGTGGGCATCTTTTTCGGTAATCAATTTAGCACGGCTTGCTAGGTAATTTTTATCTAATAAACCGTCCGTTGGAATAGCCATAAAATCAGGATCGCCCATGTATACATTACGGTCTGCAAACGCTAAACGTGATGCCTGGGTAAAGTAATGCAATGCTTGTACTGAGTTAGGTGCAAGCTTGGCCATATTTTTGTGTTCTAGCAACGCTAAAATTTGTAATACCGCAACACCACCACTACTCGGAGGGGCCATTGAGCATACTTCGTATTGACGGTAATCAACACACACAGGGGCGCGCTCTTTACTCTGGTAGTTAGCAAGGTCTGCTTCTGTTAACGTGCCTGGTGCAACCAATGAGTTTTGTACTGCATGCACTAATTGTTTGGCATTCTCACCTTTATAAAAGGCATCAATGCCCTGTGATGCTATGTCTTTATAAAGAGCCGCTAATTCAGGGTTCTTTTTTACAGTCCCGACAGCCAGTGGCTTACCATCAGGGAAAAAGTAATCACGAATGACGGGTAACGTTGTAACGCCAGGGTTTAGCTCTTTTGCCAGCAACTTATGCAAACGAGGGGATACAACAAACCCCTGCTCTGCCAGCTCAATTGCCGGTTGAAACAGCGTATGCCATGGCAATTTACCATAACGTTTATGCGCGCTTGCAAAGGCATGTAAAATCCCAGGTACACCTACTGAGCGACCACCCACAACTGCTTCAATCCATTTTACTGCTTTACCATGTTTGTCTAAAAAAAGAGTTTCATCAGCATGGCTTGGCGCCGTTTCACGACCATCGAAAGTGGTTAGGCTTTTGTTTTTGTTGTCGAAATACATCAAAAACGACCCACCACCTATGCCCGATGATTGCGGCTCAACCAGTGTAAGTATCAGTTGAGTTGCAATGGCTGCGTCTACCGCTGAGCCGCCCATTTCTAACATTTTTTGACCGGCTTTTACTGCATACGGATTTGCAGCAGCAACCATGTATTTAGTGCCTTCAACGACCTGCTTATGTGCAAAGCCTGTCGCGGCTTCAGGCTCACGCGTTTCAACCTTAGTTGGGGCTGCAAAAATTGACGTTGTATAAATTAATGACGAAGAGAGCACAATAAGTGCTTTTGTTTTGAATAACATAAATAAACTTAATCCCGGTGTTTAATTGGCATCTTAAAATTAAACGTGCACAATATGCAAAATTTAAGATACAACAAAAATAACATGATCAACCTTCCTCTGAAACCACAATATGTACTGCCGCCACTGTGTTTAATGCTGATTAGTACCCTTTTTGCTGCGTTTAACTTAAATGATTATTTAGAATTTAACCGTAATTTAGTTGCAGATGGTGAATTTTGGCGTATTTTCACGAGTCAATTTGTACATGCAAACTGGCCGCATTTAGCCTTAAATTGCGCCGGAATTTTATTAATATGGGCATTGCATGCAGAACATACCTCCCCTGCTCGGTATGCTTTTAATACCGCTGTTTTGGCTTTATGGTGTGGTTTAGGCGTATGGTTATTTTGCCCTGATATAAAAATATACACTGGACTGAGTGCACTCTTGCACGGTGTTATTATTTGGGGCGCTGTCAAAGATGTGCAAGCAGGTATGCTAAGTGGCTGGTTGTTATTTATAGGCACCTGGGCAAAAGTAGTGTGGGAGCAAGTTGCAGGCCCTAGTGAATCAGTAAGCCAATTGATTGCGTCAAATGTTGCCATTGATGCTCACTTTATCGGTGCAGTTGGCGGCACTGTGCTGGCTTTGCCTGTACTGATTAAACATCGCGAGTAACTTCATAACTTTGCTCGCTTTTTTTAGCTGTGTTCTTTTTTAACACGAAAAATTGTTAATACGAAAAAGGAATTTTAAATGATAAAGAATAATGGCTATTTTTATCTTGGTCTCATCGCACTTTGCCTTTACGGCCCTTTACTGCTTAGCTTTCTAAGCTCATTTATTAATTTACAGTTTATATCGCCAAGGTATATGAGGGATGTCTCTCAGGTAAAAAATATTATTGTATTTGCCTCAGCTATTTTGGGCTTCACCTTATTACTCATGAAATACCAGGAAGTAAGTGCGCTTTTTAAAAATAGAATAATCGCAAACATCACACTTATATTGAGTTTTTTGTATGCTTGCTTGATGATTACTGGGGCAGGCTTAGTTATGTTTCTGGATGCGACCTTCGGCTCACATAAAGACTACATTTATCAAGAACACACACTTAATGACCGTACTTTCTATGTCTATACAGCGGACCCCGGTGCTTTTGGCAAAGCGCATCATTATGTGTATTTAAAGTGCCCTGCATCCTTTAATCGCTATGAATTAGAGTTTATAGCCAAGCTATCGTGGATAAAGAACTTTAAGATGAGCTTAGTGAGCGATGATTTAATTTTTAAAGGCGAATCAGAGCAGTATACAAAAGTGCTCAATGTAAGCACATTTCACTGCAAATAGACCCATTGAAATAATCATAATGTAAATAAAAACAGCCACTTAAAGTGGCTGTTTTTAAATTACTTAATAGTATTAAAGCGTTTCTTTAAATAGCTTATAAATACGACGGTATTCATCTAACCAGCTTGATGGCTGTACAAAACCATGGGGTTCAACTGGGAAGATGGCTGTTTCAAAGTTTTCTTTTTCAAGCTCAATTAAACGTTGTACTAAACGCACTGAATCTTGGAAGAATACGTTATCATCAACCATAGGCGCATTAATTAATAAATGACTTTTCAGGCCTTCAGCAAAGTAAATTGGTGAACTCTTTTCGTAGGCGATCGGGTCAACATCTGGATGATTTAAGATGTTAGACGTATAAGGTCCGTTGTAATGAGCCCAATCGGTCACTGGACGAAGTGCAGCACCCGCTTTAAATAAATCAGGTTGGGTAAATAGTGCCATAAACGTCATGAAGCCACCGTAAGAACCGCCATACGTGCCAACAGCTTGTGTATCAACATTCGCGTTTTCAGCCATCCAGCTTACGCCATCGGCTAAATCTTGAATCTCTGGTGTGCCCATTTGACGATAAATTGCAGTACGCCAATCACGGCCATACCCTTTCGACGCACGATAATCCATATCCATGACTACATAGCCTTCAGATGCTAATAGTGAATGGAACATAAACTCGCGGAAGTAACCAGACCATCCCATGTGCGAGTTTTGTAAGTAACCTGCACCGTGGTTGAAGATAACTGCTTTACGATTTTTACCTGTTTCACCTTCTTTATAGTCAGCGGGGTAATACACTTTTGCGTAAATAGGTTGATCAGTGTGGCTTGAAGGCACAGCAACAATTTTAGGCGCAATTAACTTCTTAGCTAAAAACTCGTCAGACACCGTATGCGTTAACTGAGTTACCTGTGTATTTGCTTTTGCATCTGCAACATATAGCTCTGGTGGCGACATAATTTTTGAGTGCGTTAGCAGTAATTTGCTTTCATCTGGACTTAACTGGTAATCAGTCATACCGTCTAGGTTAGTCACTTGCTCAGACTCACCGTTAGCAGGATTTACACGGTAAATTTCGTATAGACCTGGGTGCTCAACATTTGCTTTGTAGTAAATTGCTGAGTTATCCGCTGTTAATGTTAGGTTTGAAACAACAAACTGACCTTTAGTAAGTTGTGTTGCTTTACCATTTAGCGGCTTTTTATAGATATGGCTGTAACCAGACTCTTCTGATAAGTAGTAAAGCGTATCTGAGTTATTTAACCAACCAAAGTCATTGTATGCATAGTTAACCCACGCATCATCGTGTAAGCGGTGTTGAGAAACAAGTGTGTTGTTCTTTGTATCAACAGTTGCTAACCAACGGTCTTTGTTGTCCCATGCTTCAAGCATAAGCGCAACCTTTGAGCCATCGGTGTTCCATTGGATTGCACTTTGATCCCAACCCCAGTCCATCATTAGATTAATTGCACGTGGTGCTTTTTCAGACTTGTAAGTTTTGCCATCACGGGCGTAGTTTTCTTTTTTAACCGCGGCAAGCACATCTTCATCAAAGCCTGGTAATGTGTCGTACGCTAGTGTTGTTTGCTCACCTGATTTAAGGTCAATGTAAATAATATCTGAGCTGATTGGTTTTTCATCTGCAACACGGCGACGTACTTTTTCTGCTTTAACTCGCGCATCATCAGCGATGTAATTAGGCATAATATCGCCTTCATCGCGCCATGGACGGCTTTCGGTGGTTACTGCAACTAATGCTTGGCCGTTTGGTGAAAGCTGCACATCGGCTAAACGCTTACCTTTACCTAAATAAAACTGTGAATTTGCAATGCTGTCGTTTTGCTCTTTGATTTGTTCTTCACGCGCTTCACGATCTTTTTTATTTTTGTGCGTAAGTGCAATGTAATCAATTAATTTATGCTGTTCTTTTGCAATATACGTATCAGGCTCTTGAACACCTTTAGGTGCATCGTCTAAATGCAGATTTACAAGCTCTACTTGACGACCTGTCGCTAAATCAACTTTATAAAATGCATTACCTTGGCGGTAAGCAAGGTTGCCGTCGGTTAAAAACTGCGGTTTTGATTGCTGTGCACTGTCGTGTGTGATCTGCGTTATTTGACCTGAGCTCAAGTTTTTAACAAAAATATTGCCTTCAAATGCATAGGCCTGTTGCTTTTTATCTGTTGAATAAACAGCATTTTTTGCACCAACAGTGTGTAGTTTATTTAACGCAACTTGAGATGCAGACTGGCTATTAACCGCTTGAACATATAAGTCACGTAATTCGTTACCTTGTTGCTTTTGCGCATAAACGATGCTTTTAGAGTCACCATTCCAAAAAGCGCGCTCAGGCTGACGACCAAGCCAATCAGGGTGAGCCATAGCTTGCTCTAATGTAATTTCAGATGAACCAGTGTCTACGGGTGTAGCAACCATTGGAGCAACTTGAGTAGGACTTACTTCTGTTGCAGTTGAGGCGGTTGTTTGACAACCAGCTAGCATGAAGCTAGATGCGACTGCGAGAGCCACTAACGTTTTGTTAGCAGTGGTTTTGAATTTCATAGTGCTTCTTACAGGTAATTATAATTCGCCTTATTTAAGCAGAAGCACTGATGAAATAGCAATTTTAATAGGATAAACAGCCAAACTTTTCCGTTTAATAACAGCTTATTTTAACGAAATATCGAGCCACACCATGCGATGATCAGAAGACGCATTACGATCTTTAATTAAACGGTACAATTCGCTGTCTTTGGTTGGCCAAAATACCCCCCCATTTTTAATTTCAATACCGTAATTTGATGGCAGTACATAATCAGCACGTGCTTGCCAATACGCGGTGTAATTTTTAGCGTAACTGTCTTTATAAGACTCTTTTGCACCTTTACTCGATGGTGTAAACGACGCATTAACATGTGGATTTTTTAATATTTGATCCGTTGTCGTTGGGCGTGCTTTATCCCCTTCTGGTGCAGCATTTAAATCGCCAACAATTACAAACCGACTATTCGGTTTTAAGCCACCTTGTTGACCTTTATCATCATAGAGGTAGTTTTCGTTGTTAATGTAATCAGCAATCAGTCTAACTTCATCATGGTTGCGCTTGCCGTTACGGTCTTCATCACCATCAAATACAGGTGGCGTAGGATGCGAAGCTAATAAATGGAATGTCTTCCCTTTTACATTTATGGGTAAATCCCAAAACGATTTTGAGCTTAAATGAATAGCTTGCCACGCTTCTTTTGAATACCAGTCTTTACCTGTTTTAGGGTCTGTAGGCATTTGCGCGTTTGGCATATCTTTGTATTTGAATGTTTGCAGTGTACGGGCTTTTTCTAAATCAATAGGATAACGCGAGAGTACAGCCATCGCATAATGCCCCTCAAAGAAGCCAAAACCGTGCGCATCACCTTTGTAATGCCCCTTTACACCATCTTTATCTAGGTCAAAATTAGTGGGTAAACCTGTATTAACCGGCGCAATGAAAGCATACGGGTAATCTATAGCAACCTGCTTATTTTGTGATACTTGTAGATAATTTTTACGAAAAACATTAATGCCTTTATCTGCATCGATGTAATCAAATTCATTGAGTAAAATAACATCAGGTCTGACGCGTTGAATAATTTCTGCGATATTACGAATTTGCTGGTGGTTACTTGCAAGCGCTTTACTGAGCGCGTCTTTATCGATTGCTTCGCCTTTGCTTGCATAGTTTGTTGCGTCCATACTGACGTTAAAAGTCGCAACGCGTAAGTCGGCAGCAACAAGGTTAGTTGCAAATAAACCAGTTGCAAGTGCAATTGAAGACGTTAATAAGGCGTTTTTCATGAAATAAATCCATCTACTATTAAAAGTAAAATAATACTACTGACGATGATCCATAAGATCATTGCCATGATAAAAGGTTTAATACCAGCTTGCTTAAGCACTGTAACAGATAAGCCACTGCCAATTAAAAATAGCGTCATAACTAATATTTGTTTCGCGCCAATATTCAATGCATGCCAAAGAGGTTGATACTCTGGTAAGCTTGAATTTATCAGTGCAGCTGCCAAAAATCCAATTATAAACAAAGGGATACTTGCTTTTTCATCTGATTTCCAAAAAACTCCCGCAATACTTGTATAAGGAATAATCCACATTGCTCGGGTTAACTTTATGGTGGTTGCAATCGCTAATGCTGATGCGCCATAAGCAGCTGATGCACCAACAACGCTACTGGTATCGTGTATTGCAAGTGCGGCCCATACACCAAATTGCTGTTCTGTTAGGCCAAGATAGTGACCAATCATTGGAAATAGCACCAGACCTAGCGCGTTTAATAAAAAAACAACCGCGAGTGAAATGGCGACTTCATGATCTTTTGCTTTTATTACGGGGGCCATAGCTGCTATCGCACTCCCACCACAAATTGCCGTACCAAACGATATCAATACCCCAGTATTTTTATTCAGTTTAAATAACTGAGATAAAATTTCACCAAGGCCAATTATGGCTGTAATGCTAACAATGGTGAGTACGATAGAGCTGCGCCCTACTTCAATAACTTGATTAAAATCAACAGCAAATCCTAAACCTATGACAGCAATTTTGAGCATTATCTTACTCAATTTTTGAGAGAGAGCTGCAAAGGGGTTACCCAAAATAATAGCAAATAAAGCCCCTACAATGAGCGATGTAGCAGAACCTACAAAAGGAATAGCCGAGATTAAGAATAACGCAATAAAAAGAAGTTGTTTGGGACGTTCAGCAATCACAACGGGGCTCTTATCAGTCTGTTTGTTAATTTATGCACCAAAGGCGCGATTAAAATCACAGTAGGAAATGCAACACAAAAAGCAAAAGCCCATGCTTTTAACCAAAGAATCACAATATTATCGACAAAACCAACGTTAAAAATGCTGATCACCAATGACATAAAACCAGACATAAATAACGCCATAAAAAACGCAAATACGACTGTTTGTAATCGTGGATGGAACATAGCACGCTAATATTAGTATAAAAATAGGAGTCTATCGGAAGAATTTATAGACGCAAGCTCTTTGAGACAAGAGACGTAAATACATGTAATGGCATTAAAAAGCCGAGAAGACCTCGGCTTTTAGCAATTTAAACTGATTAGTTTAAAATCAACTGTGTACTGGTGTTTGCGACACCTGGGTAATCTTCTTCTGGTAGAATTTCGGCAAGGGCCGCTAAACGCTCACCCAGTTGATGAAGATTATCGGCAGAGACATTAATGTGCCCCATTTTGCGCCCCGGCTTTGCTGTTTTGCCATACCAATGACTCGTAACGTCTTGTGTAGCCAGCACTGATTGAGGAATAGACGGTTGGCCTAATACGTTAATCATCGCTGTTGGGCGAAGTAACTCCGTGCTACCAAGAGGTAAACCCGCCACTGCGCGCATATGGTTTTCAAACTGCGAACAGTGAGTGCCCTGCTGCGTCCAGTGACCCGAGTTATGCACACGTGGCGCAATTTCATTAACGAGCAATGTACCTTGCACATCAAAGAATTCAATCGCTAACACACCTACATAATCAAGCTCTTGCGCTAATTTATTAAACGCGCGCTCAGCTTGCTCTTGAATGGCCGCTTTTTCTTTGCCAGCAACAGATAGCGTTAATACACCGTTGGTATGCTGATTTTCGGTTAATGGGTAAATAACCGTGTTCCCTGCTTTGTCGCGTGCACCAATGATTGATACTTCACGGTCAAATGGGATCATCTTTTCGGCAATGATTGAATGTGGCGCAGAGTCAGTACCTGAAGCAATGAAGTCTGCCATTTCAGACCAGATTTGTTCAATTTCGTCATCTGATTTTAATCGCCACTGGCCTTTTCCGTCGTAACCAGCCTGGCAAGTTTTAATTACCAGCGGTTTACCTAAACGTTCAACTGCGGCAATTAAATGTGCTTTTTCGGTAATTAATTGATAAGGCGCACACTCTACGTGTGTTTTATCGAGTAACGTTTTTTCTAATGCACGGTCGCCGCCAGTTTTTATGGCAGCTTTGCCCGGGTAAAACTTATTGCTTTGACAACACAGTGTTAATACATCATCGGGAATGTGCTCAAACTCTGCGGTAATAGCATCTGCATTATCGATTGCTTGTTGTAATGTGCTGCTGTGAACTTCACCCGTTAAAGGGTGAATAATTTTTTCACTGCCTACATCGTAAGCAACCACGTTTAAATCAAGCGGTGCGCCCGCTAAACTCATCATACGAGCTAGCTGACCTGCACCTAAAATCAAAATATTCATATTACTCTGCAGGATTTGGGTTAGCTAAAATAGTCTCTGTTTGTTCTTTGCGGAATGCTTCTACTTTTGCGAAGATTTCAGGCTGTTGGCAACCTAAAATTTGTGCAGCGAGTAGACCCGCGTTTGCCGCACCGGCTTCACCAATAGCAAGCGTACCTACAGCAACACCTTTAGGCATTTGGCAGATAGATAATAATGAATCAACACCGTTTAGCGTTTTAGATTTAACAGGTACACCTAATACAGGTAGCGAGGTAAACGCTGCAGCCATACCAGGTAAGTGCGCAGCACCACCGGCACCCGCTATAATAATTTTTATACCACGCTCAGCAGCTGAGCTTGCATAATCGGCAAGTAATTGAGGAGTACGGTGTGCAGAAACAACTTTGGTTTCGTATTCAATGCCGAATTTTTCAAGCATTAACGCCGCATGTTCCATCGTTGGCCAATCTGATTTGGAACCCATAATAATGCCAACAGTCATATTTACACCTCAATCAATTTATTTTATAAAAAAGCGATTAATACCAACTGATAATTTAATCATGCAAATTGGTATAAAAGCGGACTTTTGTCCTTATTTTGTGGCGTGTATTATATACCTAAGTCACATAAAGATGCGACTCTAGAAGCACAAAAAAGCCATGACTTGCATGGCTTTTAAGCAGTAACTTAACGATTATGCTTCTTTACTTGCTAGGTACTCAGTATATGTTCCCTTAAAGTCGATAATTTTACCGTCTTTAATCTCCCAAATACGATTTGCAAGTGATGATACAAACTGTCTATCGTGTGAAACGAACAATAATGTACCTTCGTACGCTTCAAGGGCTAAGTTTAGCGCTTCGATAGATTCCATATCCATGTGGTTGGTTGGCTCATCCATTAACAAAATGTTTGGCTTATGCATCATAATTTTACCAAACAACATACGGCCTTGCTCACCACCTGAAATGACTTTTACCGATTTTTTGATGTCGTTTTGTGAAAACAGCATACGACCAAGGAAACTACGAACAACTTGCTCATCATCTCCTGCTTGTTGCCATTGTTCCATCCATTCAAACAAGTTCATGTCTTTTTCGAACTCATCTGCATGGTCTTGTGCATAATAACCAATGTTCGCGTTATCAGACCATTTATACTCACCTTGCTTTGGTGCTAAACGCCCAGCAAGAGTATTTAAAAGTGTTGTTTTACCAACACCGTTTTCACCGATAATCGCAATGCGCTCGCCCACTTCCACTAAGCCCTCAAGGCCGCTGAAAAGTATCTCGTCAAAGCCTTGTGCAAGGTTAGTTAACTCAAGTGCATTACGGAATAATTGCTTTTCTTGTTCAAAGCGAATAAACGGGCTCTGACGTGATGACGCTTTTACTTCTTCAAGCTGAATTTTATCAATTTGTTTAGCGCGTGATGTAGCTTGCTTTGCTTTAGAAGCATTTGCAGAGAAACGCGATACAAATTGTTGAAGTTCAGCAATTTGGCTTTTCTTCTTGGCGTTTTCGCTTAGTAAACGTTCGCGAGCCTGTGTTGCAGCAAACATATATTCATCGTAATTACCTGGATAAATACGTAATTCACCGTAATCGATATCAGCCATGTGTGTACACACTGAGTTTAAGAAATGACGGTCATGCGAAATGATAATCATGGTGCAGTCGCGCTGGTTTAACACGTCTTCTAACCATTTAATGGTGTAAATATCCAAGTTATTGGTAGGCTCATCCAGTAACATGATATCTGGGTCAGAGAACAGTACTTGAGCAAGTAACACACGCAGTTTAAAGCCAGGGGCAATTTCAGACATTGGACCGTAATGCTGTTCAGTGCCAATACCTACGCCAATAAGTAACTCACCTGCTTTAGCTTCAGCAGAGTAACCGTCCATTTCAGCAAATTCGGTCTCAAGATCGGCTACTTTCATACCGTCTTCTTCGCTCATTTCAGGTAAGCTATAAATACGATCACGCTCTTTTTTTACTTCCCACAGCTCTTTATGACCCATGATAACCGTGTCGATAACAGAAAACTCTTCGTAAGCAAACTGGTCTTGGTTTAGTTTTGCGATACGTTCGTTTGGATCTGTGCTGACATTTCCTGCTGATGGCTCAAGCTCACCACTGAGGATTTTCATGAACGTTGATTTACCACAGCCATTTGCACCGATTAGACCATAGCGGTTGCCATCGCCAAATTTAGCTGAGATATTTTCGAATAAAGGTTTAGCACCAAATTGCATGGTGATATTAGCTGTACTAATGATAGCGGTACCCTCCAGCGGGTAAAAGTAAAAATAAAACTGCGTGCAATTTTAAACTAAAGCCGCTTTGCACGCCATGAAAGTTTCTTTAAATACGCGCAGTGATTTTACAATTTCAAATGGGCAGTCTACCTTTAATGAGCATGCTCACTTTTACTTATGAGCGCGCTCATTTAAAAATTTAGCAATATAAATCAATGGGCTAAACATGACAAAGCACGATTAAACGCACTCACGGATACTGAACGAAGCGTGGAGTCTCTTTACTGAAAGTGGCTTTAACGACACGTCAACCAGGCAAATATCTACAGCAAGCGGTATTGCTGTAGGCACTTTGTTTAATCATTTTTCTGATAAGGTGGCAATTTTAGAGGCGTGTTTAGACATGCGTTTTAAAGATGTGTTAGAGCGTGCAAAAGAGACCGATATACATCGCCCTCCCCGACTTAAGCTTAATCACTATGCACAATATTTTTATCAATTTTATTGTTTGCACCATTGTTTTTATAAAGTGCTTTTTAGCCAACGATTGTTTTCGCAAACATTTCAACAGCAGCATATGGATCTAATGCATTCATTAGTTTTTGCTGACCAACCACAATTTAACAAAGTAAAAGCCGCAATCTTGCTTGATTGTTATTTTATGACTTTATTGTATGGATTAGGTGCAGACACACCCAATACTAAATTAATGCTAAGAACACTTAGTCAAAAAGTGTCTATTTTTTAGTCTGACTAACACGTTGATTATTCAATGAAGTGAACTGAAAATGAATAAATATTCCACAAAGGCTGTACCTTTCATGATATTTTTTCACTTTTTACCTTATTTTAGCTTTGATAGTCTTCATCTTTTAGTTAATTTATACCTCTTAGGGACAATAATAAAACAAGGTACTCTATGAAAAGAACACTCGCTGCCACACTGATTGCTGGTTTATTTACAAGTTACACTGTGGATGCAATCGAAATATACAAAGATGAAACGAACAGTGTCACAGTAGGCGGCTTTATCGATGCGCGTATTATAAACACGCAAGGTCAGACAGAAGTTGTTAATGGTGCGTCACGCATTAATTTTGATTTTAAGCGCCAATTACAAAATGGATGGCATGCATTTGCATTACTAGAATGGGGCGTAAACCCGGTAGGCAGTAGTGACATTATTTATAATAATCGCTTTGAATCAATTCAGGATGAGTTTTTATATAACCGATTAGGTTATGTCGGTATTAAGCACGATGACTATGGTCAAATTACGCTGGGTAAACAATGGGGTGCTTGGTATGACGTTGTTTATAACACTAATTTTAGTTTAGTGTGGGATGGTAACGCAGCCGGCGTGTATACGTATAATAAAGACGATGGTGCAGTAAACGGCACCGGTCGAGGTGATAAAGTACTGCAATACCGTAATACATGGGGTAAGTTTCATGTTGCACTGCAAGCCCAGTTAAAATCTGATGATTTTTATACATGTGATATTGCCGATATATCACGAAGTTCATGTGAAGTGCTTTGGAACCAAGGCAATAACGCTGCGCAAAAAGTAGAGTTTAATTCAACCTATGGTGCTGCCCTCACCTATTTTGCTACTGATAATTTAAAATTAACAGCGGGTGTAAACCGTGGACAATTTGATGTTTTATACGCGGGTGGGCGCAATCAATCGGTCACTGATCTAATTTATGGTGCGGGCATTACCTATGGTGACTTTTATAAACCGGGCTGGTATGCATCGGCCAACATAAACAAAAACGAAAACCACGACACCGATAACATTGGCCGCTTAATAAAAGACGCTGTCGGGTTAGAATCAATTTTAAGTTATCGATTCGACAATAATTTACGTACTTTTGTTGCCTATAACGTGTTTGATGCCGGTGACGATTACGTGATCCAGCCAAACTTTAATGCAGATCCTGAGGATGTGTTCAAGCGTCAGTTTGCAGTTTTAGGCGCACACTATTTCATGGGCAAAGACACGATTTTGTATATCGAAGCGCGTAAAGACTTTAGTGACTTTTCAAGCAATGATGCAGAGCAAGAAGCTCAAATGTCGCAAACCGAAGATGATGGTATTGCCATCGGCTTCAATTACACATTGTAATTAAGTTTTAATTTAGAGCCCACAATCGTGGGCTTTATTTTTTAGATAAATAACTCTATGCCAACGTACCCTGTACGACACTGCAATAACGATAATTACATTCAAATCATTAAAAGCTAATTGAATATAAATACATACACATAAAAGATGTTATCGATAACACCATTGTGAAAACTCTTATTTTTCCCTACTCCTCTATTTTGCGAGCTTTTACATACCTAGCGTATTTTCGATGTCATGGGGAGAAATTAAGTCACTATTCTGATATTACGTATGCGGCTTGCTGGTAACTGAGTGCAAAATGCAACTGGGGTTTATGCACGAAATTAAGACATGTTATTGGTAATAAAGAAGCGACAAAAATGCAAAAGATAAACAAAATGAACTCAGCGCTGCAAAGTTAATTCGACTAAATTAGATGTTACTTAGGGCTTGAACCATCGTTCTTGCGATTAACTATTATACTTCCCCACTCAATTGCTGAGAGTGTAATTAATAAACATAGAGTATGATGTGTTCTTATTGTTACTGCTATTCTACAGCGAGTATTCACGTTCTACTTTTGCGATACGTGTTGTAAATGCGTTATACCATTTATCGCGACCAAGTTGTTGAGCGTTGAGGTGCTCAACATGTTGTTTCCACGACTTAATAGCATCTAGGCTTTGCCAGTAAGAAACGGTAATCCCTACACCATCACGCACTGATTCCATGCCTAAAAAACCAGGTTGTTGCTCGGCAAGTTCAACCATACGGTTAGCCATTTCTTCATAGCCTGCGGTGTTCTCAGATAAGGTATTCGTAAATATAACTGCGTAATACGGGGGTTTGGGCGTCGTGGCTATCATAATGGTTACTTACGTCTGCTTGGTTCAAAACCATCATAGCATGGAATATCACTGTCGAAGGTATCCCAATTGGCTTTCGAACTGACAAAGTTATGACTAATCGGACGCTCTGTAATATCGCTGTCCAATAGACCTAAGCGTATACGCAAACGACTCATATCCTCTTTATTTTCACTGTAAATAGGCGAGCCACAACAGCGACAAAAATAACGTATTCTACCGGCTTTAAATTCAAACGCACTCAGATACTGCTTACCATGTGTAATTGCAAACCCATCACGGCGAATAAACCCATTCGTCGCATAAGCAGTACCCGAATTTTTACGGCATAGTGAGCAATGGCAATGAATAATTGAATCTATGCCACCAGCAATTGTTACCGTTACTTTGCTACACAAACAGCTTCCTTGGTACATATTCCCTCTTGTGGTTTTTAATAGCCGCGATGCTTCCAAAAATCGTTGGCTGAGCCTTCGCTTGGTTTCAGTAAGTTAAACGATTTATCAGCAATTATATGGCCATTTAGCTCAATAGTCATGCGCCAAATACCCACTTTATTATCAACAGGCACCCAGATAGTATCGCCTAAGTAAAACTGCCAGTCGTTTGTTTTTACATACTCTTCACCTTCAAATGGCGGCATTATTTCACCGTCATCATCGGGAATATTTGGATGATACACACAGAACTTAATTTTTTGGCCTTTTGCTTTTTTAATATTAACAATAAAGCCAAATTCGATATCTAATTCGGCTGGTACATCCGTGGTAAATTCAGTGATTTGTGGTAGGTCTTTTTCTTTTGCATCCCAATGACTGTAGATGCCATAACTTTCAATAGTCGAAACAGGTTTAGTTTTGGCCATACCGACTTAAGGTCCTCTCATTAAACAGGCGCTCATTTTATAGTAGCCATTTTGCCATAACAAGCTTGTACTATAATAACACCTTTAAGTGATGTGTTTTGTCCATAACTCATTGCTAAGTTCAAAACCACATTTTGCAAGCAGCTTTATGCAAGCTGTATTCTCGGGTTGAACAATTGCATGCACTTTATCGACAGGGGTTGTTATAAACACATTTAGTTTTTGAAAAAACTCTAACAGCACTTTTTGCATTATCCCCTTACCAAAGTAGTGAGATGCGAGTTCAAAGCCTAACACACCCTGTCCATCTATTATGTTAAATAGCCCAATACTGCCTATTACTAAGCCATTGCTTCGTAAAACAATCACTAAACGTATACCTTGCTGGTTATAAAAACCTTCGATATCACCTTGAATAAAATCGTATACGTCACCTTTTGTTAAATCACTTTTATAGTCATTAAATGACTGCACTTGAGGATCTTTTAAAATCTCCCATATTGCTTGGCAATCTTTATGGCGTATGGGCCTTAAATCGTAGGCATAGTTGTCATCACAAGACACGTCTATTTCTTCTTTTTACTTTATGAGCAGGCATTATTGTCTTACTATAAGCGCAATTACAAGCAATTAGGTTTAGTACGATGAGTGAAGAATTTAAAGTAATTCAACCAACCACCACTGTTTATTGCAAAGAACGAGGCGAAGGCTGGACCTTAACAGGCATCACGAGTATTGATGAGCACACATCGGTCATGTTTGACGGTGTGAGATACACACTGCCAGCCAGAGAAATCGTTGAAGTATTACTACCACAGCAACTCGAAAGAGAAAAAAGTCAAAGTGAATAAAAACAAAAAGCCAGCAATAAGCTGGCTTTTTAATGTGTTAATTAGCAACTCACGTTATCAGTTTATTTAACGTAAGGCGTTAATACGCTCATCAAGTGGCGGGTGAGATGAGAATAACTCAGCGACACCTTTACCGCTTGCAATACCAAATGCCATCATTGAACCTTCTAGTTGCGATGGGTGGTTTTGCTTTAAACGCTCAAGTGCGCTGCGCATTTTATCTGCGCCAACAAGTTTTGCAGCGCCTGCATCCGCCGAAAACTCACGTTTACGGCTATAGTAGGCCACAATCACACTCGCTAATACACCAAATAACATTTGGAAAATCATATCAAACAAGAAGTAAGTCCAGCTACTGCCACCTTCTTCTTCATCGCTATTGATAAAGTTATCAACAATACCAGCCAATACTTTTGCCATAAAGATAACAAAGGTATTCACCACGCCTTGAATAAGCGTAAGCGTGACCATGTCACCATTAGCAATATGCGATACTTCATGCGCCAAAACAGCTTCCGCTTGGTCTTGATTCATGTTGTGTAATAAACCTGTACTCACAGCAACTAACGAGTTGTTTTTACTAGGCCCGGTTGCAAATGCGTTCATTTCAGGGCTGTCGTAAATGGCCACTTCAGGCATTGCAATGCCTGCTTTTTTAGCCTGTGCAGCCACAGTTGAAACAAGCCATTGTTCAGTTTCTGAACGAGGCTGTTCAATAACATGAGCGCCCGTTGACTTTTTAGCCATCCATTTCGACATAAATAACGAAATAAATGAGCCACCAAAACCAAATACGGTCGAAATGACTAGAATGCCGCCTAAACTGCGATGACTAATACCCAGTACACTCATCACAATAGACAACACAATGCCTAACACTAGCATGACCGCTAAGTTAGTCAGTAGAAACAAGAATACACGCTTCATAAAAACCTCAGAATAAACATACCAATTGTATTAACTAACGGCATGATTAAAAACCGTTAGTTAATAAAATTAACTGAGCTTGTTACTACCTTTAGTTTAGTTTTAAAGCAATTGGTTACAAGGAACTAATTGCAACCAATTGTGACAGAGTATGTCAAAAGTAACAACTCAATTATTATGGGTGAATGGATAAAATTTCAAGTAAGGTTTTATAAATATTTAATTTAGGGGTTTTTTCTGTGTAGGGGGTAATACCTAATAGCGGAAACGGTAAAGTATTTTTAAGGGTCTGTAAATTAGCCTCTTGTTCTTGCATGGTGGGGTCAACATGATTTGCTATCCACCCTACACAGTTTACGCCCGATGCTTTAAAATGAGCGGCAGTCAATAAAGCATGATTTAAACAACCCAGTTTCATGCCTACAACCAAAATAACATTAAGGTTTTGCTGTTTAACCCAATCAGATAACAAGTCAGTTTCGTTAATGGGTAAGCACCAACCACCGGCCCCTTCTGTCAGAATATAATCAGTATTGAGTGCTTTCACATTCTCATACGCGCTATCTAGTTTCTCAAAGGTGAGTCTATCGCCAACTTTCGCTGCGGCAATGTGCGGAGCAATTGGTGGCTCATAAGTAAACGGATTCACAATTGTGTACTTAGCACCAACAGACGAGCTTTCCATTAAGGTTAGCGCATCTTCATTGACCAATTCACCAAAAGCCATCTCAGCCCCTGCTGCAATGGGTTTGTAACCAACCGCTCGTTGTTTATGTTGTGCTAGCAGCTTTAATAATAAACTGGTGACATGGGTTTTACCGGCATCGGTGTCCGTGCCAGTGATAAAAAATTCTTTCATTGTTTTTCTAATTCTAAAAGTACGACGTGATAACTCACTCTAGCATGCCCATCAACCAGAGGATATGCCTTGCACACGTTATTCAATGCTTGCTTTGTTAAAAGACCCTGACGCTTTTTATTACTGTGTAATGACGTAGCGCCAATGGCCTTAATTGAACGTATTGCCTCAAGTGGGCTTTTATAAGCATCGGTATAACAGGTATCTACTGCAAAATTCACCTTAAATCCAGCAGCCTTCGCATACTGTGTGACATTGTCGGATGAGTGAAATTGATTAATACGAGACTGGTCATCTAAACAGGAAAAAGCCTGTTTAATTTCGTGTAATGAGCCTGCAATAACACAACTTAAATACACCCGACCATTATCTTTAAGCACTGCAAACAGCTGTTTAAAAAGCAAGGGTAAATCTGCCGACCATTGCACGGCAAAATTACTGAATACGCAATCAACACTGTTTTTTTGCAGTGGCAAATTATCCATATCGGCACACAGCTTTAAATATTCACGACTTTTATCGGTGTTTAACATGGCGTGGCTTAAGTCCATCGCCACTACCGTTGCAAAATATTGTTGCAATAGGGCTGTATTAACCAGCGGTCCTGCACCTAAATCGAGGCAAACGCCCTGTTGATTTTTATTCGCAAGCAGTTTGATTAAATGCGCTGCTGCTTGCTTTTGAACGTTAGCATGGCTGTTGTAATGCGCTGCCGCTTTCGAAAACTGACTCGCTGTGGACAGCTTGTGATCTTTTGCGACGTGAGCAGTATTGTGTGCTAATTGGCTCATAAGCACTCCACTAACGTATCTACCAACGTGTTTATATCATCGAGCTGATGGGCACTGCTAAGTGTGACTCTTAATCGCGATGTATTAAAAGGTACGGTTGGTGGACGAATGGCTGTTAACCAAATTCCACACTGTTTTAGCTTATTCGCCACATCAACCGTTTGTGCGGCATCACCGAGTACCAATGGTTGTATTGCTGTATCTGAATCCATAAGCGCTAAGTTTTTCGCTTTTGCTAATGTTTTAAAATACGCAATATTTTTAAAAAGCTGCATACGTTTATTATCAGCGGCCAGTATTTTTTCTAGTTGTACACGCGTACTACTTGCCATCACAGGCGACATGGCTGTTGAATAGATATAATCACGGTTAAATTGCAGCATGTAATCAATAACCGATTTACTCGCCAGCAAGCATGCACCACTGCTAGCGAGGGCTTTACCAAATGTAATGATCAATAAATCGGGTTTGTGCACTTCACAGCTACCAAGCCCGTGCTTACCTAACACACCAAACCCGTGGGCGTCATCAATCATTAGCCAGGCATTATAGTTATGCGCAAGTTCGCACAACTGTGCAACAGGAGCTTTATCACCATCCATCGAAAACACGCCTTCACTCACAATGAGTTTATGTTTAGCTTTCGATTTTTGTAAGCGCGACTCTAAGTGCTTTAAATCATTATGATTAAACCGCACCATCGCCGCTTGAGAATGGAGACCGCCATCAATCAAACTAGCATGATTGAGTTTATCTTGAAAAATTGCGGCAGATTGCGCCACAGCTTTATCGTGAAACAAGGCTTTTAACACACTGCTATTTGCACTAAAGCCACTGTTGAAAAGCATGGCTCTTTCATAACCGAGTAACTCACATAGGCGCTGCTCAAGAGCCTGTTGCGGTTTATTATAGCCATTTACTAATGCTGAACTGTGACTGCCTAGTGGCAGCTCACTCACTGTAACGAGTTCATCAGCGAAGCCTAAATAATCATTGCTGGCAAAATTTAAGTACTGTTTTCCTGCAATACGAATAAAGCGTCCGTTTGACTCTTCGACCAGTTGGCGCTGCCTAAGTAAAGCATCTTCTTTACGCGCTTGAAGATGCTGTGCAATAAATTCAAAAGGCATAACGTGTTTAAGCTTCGTAAAATAGTTCTGATGTTGCTTTGTCGGCCACTTTTGAAGAAAGTGACGCCGCGACGGCTTCATCTGAATAATCTTCACGTTTTTCAGGGTTCATACCCAGCTTTTTAATCAGCATCATATCGGCATCCGCTTCTGGGTTTTCTGTTGTGAGTAGCTTATCACCATAAAAAATAGAATTAGCGCCCGCAAAGAAACACATCGATTGCATTTGCTCGTTCATCGCAGTACGCCC
This sequence comes from Pseudoalteromonas sp. bablab_jr011, assembly GCF_016464045.1. Taxonomy (NCBI): domain Bacteria; kingdom Pseudomonadati; phylum Pseudomonadota; class Gammaproteobacteria; order Alteromonadales; family Pseudoalteromonadaceae; genus Pseudoalteromonas; species Pseudoalteromonas sp. bablab_jr011. Next base: position 26,681 of record NZ_JACDWU010000041.1, read on the forward strand.
TGCCGATAAACGTACATAACTTTTTGGCATCATAATACGTGCCACAGCGATGGTGCGAATAAATTCAAAATGATCAAGGTCATCGACATCTTCCAGTGGCGTGCCTTTTACTTTTACCAGCATATTGATAGGCACACTCTCTGGTTGCTGATCTAAGTTTGCAAGTTGCATCAATAAACCATAACGGTCTGCGGCTTGTTCACCCATGCCAACAATACCGCCAGAACATACTTTCATCCCTGCATCGCGCACGTTGTCTATTGTATTTAAGCGGTCTTGATAAGTACGGGTGGTAATAATCTGTTGGTAATATTCTGGTGAGGTGTCTAGGTTATGATTGTAATAATCAAGTCCTGCTTCTTTTAAGGCGTGCGCTTTTTGATTATCGAGCATGCCTAAAGTCATACATGTTTCAAGGCCTAATTCTTTTACTTCTTGCACCATTTTTTCGATGTAAGGCATGTCACGATCTTTAGGATCTGACCACGCAGCTCCCATACAAAAACGCGTAGCCCCTTTTTCTTTTGCAGCACGCGCTTGCTCAACAACTTTTTCTACTTCCATAAGGCGCTCACGCTCAAGATCTGTTTTATAATGTCCTGATTGTGGGCAGTATTTACAGTCTTCTGGGCATGCACCCGTTTTAATAGAAAGTAGCGTTGAAATTTGAACTTCATTAGGATTGAAATTTTCGCGGTGAACACTGGCCGCTTTAAACAGTAAATCGTTAAATGGCATATCAAATAATGCTTTTACTTGTTGGTGGGTCCAATCGTGACGGACAATTGCGTGCTCCATAATCTTCTCTTTTTAAATTTATTAAGACGGTCTGATTGGCTTAGTCTACGTCTTGACGTAACATTGTCAACGAATCCAAGTAGAGCAAAGTTTACATATGCACAATAAACAAACAATTGATTTAGATTTTGATCGTGAACATATTTGGCACCCTTATACGTCCATGACCACCCCGCTTCCCGTTTACCCTGTAAGCCATGCAAAAGCGAACCGCATTTTTTTAGAAACAGGCGAAGCACTCATTGACGGTATGGCATCGTGGTGGAGTGCGATTCACGGTTATTGCCATCCTGTACTAAACGAAGCCATTACCAAACAGTTAGGTAAAATGAGCCATGTTATGTTTGGTGGTTTAACCCATAAACCTGCTGTTGAACTTGCCAAAAAGCTCGTTGAGATCACACCATCAACATTAGCTAAAGTGTTTTTAGCAGACAGCGGCTCTGTAAGTGTCGAAGTGGCTATCAAAATGGCATTGCAGTATTGGTTAAGCCAAGGTATTAAAACCAAACAAAAATTAATGACCCCGCTTAAGGGGTATCATGGTGATACCTTCGCGGCAATGAGCGTATGCGATCCGGTTAACTCTATGCACAGTATGTACTCTGGGTTTCTCCCTGAGCATGTGTTTGTACCTGCCCCCGTCTCCCGCTTTAATGAAACCTTTGATGTACATGAAGCAGAAACACTCGAGGTTTACTTTAAAGAGCATCATCAAGACGTCGCCGCTTTTATAATTGAACCTATAGTACAAAACGCAGGGGGGATGAACTTTTACCACCCTGAGTATCTTCGCCATATAAGAGCACTTTGCGATAAGTACAATGTACTGCTTATATGTGATGAAATTGCCACTGGGTTTGGCCGTACTGGCAAACTTTTTGCCGTTGAACATGCCGACATTGAGCCCGATATCATGTGTATTGGTAAAGCACTCACCGGAGGGATGATGACGTTATCAGCCACATTAACGACATCAAAGGTGGCCGTTGGCATAAGTGAAGGCGAAGCCGGTGTACTTATGCATGGCCCCACATTCATGGGGAATCCGCTGGCCTGTGAGACAGCCTGTGCAAGTATTGATTTATTACTAGAGCAGCCTTGGCAAGAGCAAATTGTGCATATTAATGAGGTGCTTACTGAGCAGCTAAGCAAGTGTAAGCAACATGCCAATGTGGTGGATGTACGGACACTTGGTGCAATTGGTGTGGTAGAGCTAAACCGCCGTGTTGATGTGGCTAAAATACAACAGTTTTTTGTAGAAAAAGGGGTTTGGATCCGCCCATTTGGAAAACTTATTTACTTAATGCCACCGTACATTAGCAGCGAAACTTGCTTAGAAAAATTGTGTGGCGCGATTGATGACGCCATTAGCGAAAACATGTTCTAGACACAAAAAAGGAAGCGTATGCTTCCTTTTACCATTCAAACATATAAGCCATTTTGCTTATCATTCTTAGCGGCACTTTGTGCTCACAGCGTTTAGCATATAAATGCTGAAGTGACTTGTCTTTGATTTCACCTACAATCACTTCTTTAACCTGATAACCTAACGCCGTAGCAGCTTGTGCATAGGCAATAAACTCCCATTTTTTTATATTGGTGTTATCTACAATCACCAAGGGGATTTCTTCAGCTAAGGCATTAATAAATCGCGCTAAGTTTAAATTATGATATTCAGGGAGCTTAAATTTATCGAATTGATAGACACCTTCGCTGTTATAAAAATAATCATCGGTTGCGCACACAACATAATCACTTTCATTACCAGCCACCAATTCATCGGCAAGGCTTTGCGCATAATATGATTTACCTGAGCCGGGTAAGCCGCGAAGAATAAAAACTTGTTTCATAGCACCTGTAATACAAATAAGTTAAAAACAATAAGAAACGATTTCTTGTTTAGGATTGATAATAATGCCACAAAATAACCAATTAGCGCAGCGAGAATTTAAATAATCGTCATTTTAACGCAAAATATTGATGCTATTTTATCCAATTGAAGAAAAACTGCTAAAGAGTGTGCCGGAATAGTTTTTTTATTTGATTTACGAAGGTAAGATAGTCGATTCAAGTGCAATGCACAGCATTATAATATTAGGCAACTTATATCATTGGAGTGAAGATGAGCCATTTAGCGATTTCAGAGCTATTAAAAGGCAAGGTTGCGGTAGACAGCCAAGTAACAGTAAAAGGCTGGATCCGTACACGCCGCGATTCAAAAGCAGGAATTTCATTTTTAGCCGTTCATGACGGTTCGTGTTTTGATCCTATTCAAGCGGTAGTACCTAATTCACTTAATAATTATGATGAAGTTACACGTTTAACGGCGGGTTGTTCTGTTTCTGTAACAGGGGTGCTTGTGCAATCTGCTGGCCAAGGTCAGTCGTTTGAAATTCAAGCAAACACGGTTGAAGTATTAGGCTGGGTAGAAAACCCAGACACCTACCCTATGTCAGCTAAACGTCATAGTATTGAATACCTTCGCGAGCATGCGCACCTACGCCCACGCACTAACATTATGGGTGCAGTAACACGTGTTCGTAACTGTTTAGCACAAGCTATTCACCGTTTTTATCATGAGCAAGGTTTTTACTGGATCAGTACGCCTATCATTACAGCAAGTGACTGTGAAGGTGCCGGTGAAATGTTCCGTGTATCAACACTTGATATGCAAAATCTACCACGCACAGATAAAGGCGATATCGATTACAGTGAAGACTTCTTTGGTAAAGAAGCATTCTTAACTGTATCTGGTCAGTTGAACGGTGAGACGTATGCGTCTGCTATGTCTAAAATCTATACCTTTGGCCCGACTTTCCGTGCTGAGAACTCAAACACATCGCGTCACTTAGCCGAATTTTGGATGGTAGAACCTGAAGTTGCATTTGCTGATTTAGAAGACATCGCAAAACTTGCTGAAAATATGCTTAAGTATGTCTTTAATGCCGTATTAACTGAGCGCCGTGACGACATGGAGTTTTTCGCACAACGTGTTGAGAAAACGGCCATTTCACGTTTAGAAGAGTTTGTAACCAAAGACTTTGCACAAGTTGATTACACTGACGCTATCGAAATTTTAAAAGCCTGTGGTAAACAGTTTGAATTCCCTGTTGAGTGGGGTGTAGATTTACAATCTGAGCACGAGCGTTACTTAGCAGAAGAACATTTTAATGCGCCTGTTGTTATTAAAAACTACCCACGCGATATTAAAGCCTTCTACATGCGTCAAAACGAAGATGGCAAAACAGTAGCAGCAATGGATGTTGTTGCGCCTGGTATCGGCGAAATCATTGGTGGTTCACAGCGTGAAGAACGTTTAGACGTACTTGACCAACGCTTAGAAGAAATGGGCTTAGATAAAGAAGACTACAGCTGGTATCGTGACCTACGTAAATACGGCACAGTACCACATTCTGGTTTTGGCCTAGGCTTTGAGCGTTTAGTCGCTTATGTAACGGGTATGGGTAACGTACGTGACGTTATTGCATTCCCACGTACTAAAGGCAGCGCGACTTACTAAGCAAGCTTAAATGTTAGTGTTAAAAACCAGCCAATTGGCTGGTTTTTTTATACCTGTAAATACGCAGCCTTCTCAATTAAATCACCAGCATAATAATTACAAAAGCCAATCTATACTCTATAGTCAACGTTAGTGATTTATAAAGGAGCTATTATCAGACATGCTCATACACTCTCTTAAGATATTAACCCTCACCGCTATTTTTACCTTATCGCCCCGCTTGGTTGCCCTTGAAGAACCCATTAATGCGAAACCGATTTTAATCGCAGGATCAACGACCGTTACAGAGCTGCTTGTAGAAATTAAGGACGAGTTACACAATGGCTTTGGCAACTCAATACAAATTAGACCCATGGGCAGTGATAAAGGCATAAAAGCCATTGCCGACAATGTGATTGATATTGGCAGCAGTTCACGATACCTGACAAAGATTGAACAAGAGAAGTGGCCTTATTTAAAGCAAATTGTGATTGCACAAGATGCGCTTGCTTTTTTCATCAATAGTTCATTGAATATCGACAACCTGACCAGTAATGAGCTTAGAAGCATCTACCAAGGTAAAATAAACACGTGGTCTAGCCTGTCATCAAAAACACCAAAATTAAGTAACAAAAATGATGAGATCCTACTTTTTAGTAAAGGGACTCATCACGGCAGTTTTGATGTGTTTTTAGAGTTTCTCGAACTTGATTACATTAAAGACCCCGATACAAACTACATAAGACTAAAAAATGCAGGCAACAGAGGCTTGTTTTCTAACCAGCGAGTGAGCCTATATGACCATTTCAACCAAGCGCTGGGCATTGTTCAACGGATTCCAAACGCGATTGCCTACGACTCTTACGGTGCGATAAGTAAACTCGAAGACGATAGACGCATTAATAAAGTAACACTGTTATCAATTAATAACGTTAAACCTTCCAAAGAAACGATAGAAAATGGTGATTATGAATTTGTAAGACCGTTAATTCTGATAGTTAATACCCAATCGCCCCGCTCTAAGCTGATTGGCGAAAAGCTAGTAATGCTCTTAAAGTCTCCACAAGTCCAAGCCAAAATGAGCAACCAAGGGTATTTAGCAGTGAATTAATAGAGGTGTAACCAATAGAAGACCTCTTATGTCTAAAAAACAACTTGAAGGCGCATAAACTTGTAGGCGAATAAAACAGTCTATTGAGCTCAGTAAAAGTTCGTCTAAACCGTACTAAGGAACAGTTAAAGCCGGTAAAGCTAATCAGAGCAAATAAAGTCCCAAAGCAAGTTTATGTAACATGCCGATTTTCGATAAAGAAAAGTCGCGCGTTAGTTACATTTATAACGCCCTTACTCGTATTCAGACAGAAACGAGTATAAAAAAAGCTGCGCACCTAGAAGGTGAACAGCTTTTAACAACCAGAATCGTTATGTATTACAGTGCGTTTTCAAGCTCGGGTAATACATCAAATAAGTCAGCAACTAAACCATAATCAGCCACTTGGAAAATAGGTGCGTCAGGGTCTTTATTTATTGCAACAATGACTTTTGAGTCTTTCATACCCGCCAAATGCTGAATGGCCCCACTGATACCTACTGCAATGTATAAATCAGGGGCAACAATTTTACCCGTTTGACCTACTTGCATATCATTTGGCACAAAGCCCGCGTCAACTGCAGCACGAGACGCGCCAATTGCCGCACCTAGTTTGTCAGCGATACCGTTTAATAACGCGAAATTTTCACCATTTTGCATACCTCGGCCACCCGAAATAACCACCGGTGCTGCCGTGAGCTCAGGACGCTCTGATTCAGTTTGTTCTTGTGATACAAACTCGCTTAAGCCTACAGACCCTTTACTATCAATCGCTGAGACAGAAACAGGGGCTTGTTCAGCGGCCACATCAAAGCTGCTTGCACGTACAGTGATTACTTTTTTAGTATCGAGTGATTTAACGGTTGCAATTGCATTACCCGCATAAATTGGACGCTTGAACGTGTCAGCATCAATCACATCAATAATTTCTGAGATTTGCGCAACATCTAGTAAGGCCGCAACACGTGGCATAAAGTTTTTGCCCGTTGTCGTAGCACTTGCAACAATGTGTGAATAATTGTCACTAAGAGATAAAACAAGATCAGCCACATTCTCAGCTAATTGGTGAGCGTATGCTGTATCGTCAGCGACTAGTACATTGCTAACACCGGCGATCGACGCTGCCTTTTCGCTCATAGCCGCTAGATTTTCACCAGCTAATAATAAATCAACGTCAAAACCTAATTTAACAGCAGCGGTCATTGTTTTATGTGTTTCAGGCTTTAGAACACCGTTGTCGTGTTCAGCTATCACTAATGTTTTCATTTAGATCACCTTCGCTTCTGTTTTTAACTTTTCAACCAACGTCGCCACATCTTCAACGATAATACCGGCTGAACGTTTTTCAGGTTCATTAACTTCAACAAGCTGAATGCGCGGAGCAAGGTCAACACCTAAGCTATCTGCAGCAATGACCTCTAACGGCTTACGCTTTGCTTTCATAATATTTGGCAACGATGCATAACGCGGCTCGTTTAGGCGTAAATCTGTCGTTACAATGGCAGGTAATTTAAGCGCGACAGTTTGTAAACCACCATCTACTTCACGCGTAACATTCACAGTACCTGATTGCACATCAACTTTAGAGGCAAAAGTACCTTGGCCACGTCCTGTTAAAGCAGCGAGCATTTGACCTGTTTGATTATTGTCTGAATCAATCGATTGTTTGCCTAAAATAACCAGCTCGGGTGACTCTTGCTCAACAATCTTACTTAATAGCTTCGCTACGTGTAGCGACTCTAGTTTTTCTTCAGTTTCGATATGAATCGCTTTATCTGCACCCAGTGCTAATGCTGTACGTAATTGCTCTTGAGATGATTTATTACCAATAGTTACAGCCACAACTTCTGTTGCCGTGCCTGCTTCTTTCAAACGAATAGCTTCTTCAATTGCAATTTCACAAAACGGGTTCATCGCCATTTTTACATTAGCTAAATCAACATCCGATTTATCTGCTTTAACGCGTGCTTTGACGTTATAGTCAATTACTCTTTTAATTGGAACGAGGATTTTCATCGTGACTCCATCAATTGTGTGTTCTTAAAGCTGACGTCTACGTCAACTTATTTATTTTATGATTTCAGACTACTTCCTGTTGACGTAAACGTCAACCTAAAATAACCTTAAAGTATTCACAGCCTGTAACGTTTCATTTGCAAGTATGAAATACGGTTCTTTTAATGCAGGTCCGTCACTGATAAGAGGTTTATATGGTCGAACGCGAAACCATGGAATTTGATGTTGTTATCGTAGGCGCAGGCCCAGCGGGTTTATCAACAGCTATTCGATTGGCACAACAAGCACAAGAAAAACAACAAGAATTAATGATCTGTGTGGTAGAGAAAGGCTCTGAGGTGGGCGCGCATATTTTATCGGGTGCGGTATTCGAGACACGCGCACTTGATGAGCTACTCCCAGATTGGCAATCATTAGGAGCGCCTGTTTCAACAAAAGTGACTCAGGATGACATTTACTGGTTTAATAACAGTGAAAAAGCCACCAGCATCCCCCACTTTGCGAGCCCGAAAACGTTCCACAATGATGGCAACTATATTGTTTCGATGGGCAATGTATGTCGATTTTTAGCTGAACAAGCAGAAAATCTAGGGGTAGAAATTTTCCCCGGATTTAGTGCGCACTCGTTAATTATCGAAGATGACACCGTGAAAGGGATTATTACCGGCGATATGGGTCTTGATAAAGACGGTAATGAAAAAGACGGCTATATGCCGGGCATGGAATTAAGAGCAAAATACACAGTATTTGCTGAAGGTTGCCGTGGTCATTTAGGCAAAGAGCTTATTAATCATTTTGCCCTTGATAAAGATGCATCACCCCAGCACTACGGCTTAGGCTTTAAAGAAATTTGGCACGTTGACGAAAGCAAACATAAACAAGGTACTGTGGTTCATGGTACTGGTTGGCCACTAACGGGTGATACAAGCGGTGGTGCGTTTATGTATCACAGCGAGAACAACCAAGTTGTGGTTGGTTTAATTGTCGACCTTAATTACTCAAACCCGCACCTGAGTCCGTTTGATGAATTTCAACGCATGAAACATCACCCAATCTTTAAAGACGTATTAGAGGGCGGTGAACGTATTGCGTATGGCGCTCGTGCGATAGCAAAAGGCGGCCTGCACTCTTTACCAAAAATGCATTTTCCTGGTGGCTTAATTGTCGGGTGTGATGCCGGCACACTGAATTTTGCTAAAATTAAAGGTAATCACACGGCTATGAAATCAGGCATGGTCGCTGCCGATGTGATTGTTGAGGCGCTTGCTCAAGGCAAAGAAAATAGCGATTTGGCTGAATATGCAACCGCATTTGAGCAAAGTTGGGCCTATAAAGAGCTGTATCAATCACGCAACTTTGGCCCTGTTATGCACAAGTTAGGTAAATTTTTGGGTGGCGCATACAACACACTTGACCAAAATATCTTTGCAGGGAAACTTCCCTTCAAGTTTGAAGACAATACACCTGACTATGCAACACTTGTTGATGCAAGCAGAGCCGAAAAGATTAGTTATCCCAAACCCGATGGCAAACTGAGCTTCGATAAATTATCGTCGGTGTTTTTATCAAATACGAACCATGAAGAATCTCAGCCTTGTCACTTAAAGCTCAAAGACAACAGCATTCCAATTAACGTAAATTTAGTGAAGTTTGACGAACCAGCACAACGTTATTGTCCTGCAGGGGTTTATGAAGTTCAAGAAATCGAAGGCCAAAAAGAGTTTGTGATCAATTCACAAAACTGCGTGCATTGTAAAACCTGCGATATTAAAGATCCAAGTCAAAACATTTGCTGGGTCACGCCTGAAGGTGCGGGTGGACCAAACTACCCTAATATGTAACGCACGTTACTCATTTAATTACTATTTATCCTAAATTGCAGGGGCTTCGGCCCCTTTTTTAGTCTATGCTTAAGATCTGTTTACCTTTGCAGATTAAGATTTGTTCAAACTTGGGACGCTTAAATCACGGCGCGTGGTTTGTAACCTAGTGAGCTAAGTAAAAACCGAGCAACAAAGAGTAAAGCGCCCCTAAGCATAACTCAAAGGGGAGCGCCTGTTTGGTTTTGATGCTGCGTTATCGGCTATTCATGGGGATAACCACACGCTATAGCCGCTGCCTTGACTGAATCGCACACAGACTGCTGCAAATTTAACCTTGAAAGGTAAGCAAACCCTTAGTCGTGTTTAAATTTATAGTGAGTGATATATGCCGTCATCAAGTGTAACTTTTCGTTTTTTAGCTGAGCCTACTGATGTGAACTTTGGAGGTAAAGTACACGGAGGTGTTGTAATGAAATGGATAGACCAAGCAGGCTATGCCTGTGCAGCGGGTTGGAGCGGTCACTACTGTGTCACCGTGTCTGTTGCTGGTGTTAAATTCCAGCGCCCTATTCTTGTCGGACAAATTGTTGAAGTTAAAGCGAGTATTGCGCATACCGGTAAAACAAGTATGCAAATTTTTATTCAAGTGCGTTGCGGCGACCCTAAAACACAAAACTTAGTCGAAACAAATCACTGTGTTATTAGTTTCATAGCAATGGATGAAGCGGGTTACCCTATCGCGGTACCGACCTACACAGCTGAAACTGATGAAGAAAAGAAAATCGAAAACTACGCAATTAAAATGAAAGAGATTGCCATTGAAACAGAAACATTACTGCAAAAAGCGTAGTTAAGTAACTTCTACATAGCTGATTGAAATTGTTGCGCATATGAAACTGAACAGCTGATCACTGATTAATCATAATGCGCAAAAAAAGCCTAAAACAGTGTTAAAACCAATACTTTAAGCGTATAAAATATATTGGCATATTCAGTGCAATAGTTCCTACGAGCGATATGAATACATCGTTTATTTATTTTTTAAAGGAGCTATTAAATGATTAAAGTAATTTCAATTTCTGCACTTTCTTTAGCACTACTTGGTTTTAATAATGCTGCCCATGCAGATACTTCCGAAATGGATTCTCCTCGTATTTATACTGGTATTGGTTATGGTCAATACTCTTTCCAATTTGAAGACAGTGAAAACGACACCGATTTCGATGATGATTCACAAATGCTTAAAGGCTACATAGGGACACAGTTCAATAAGTACTTAAGCTTAGAGCTTGCCTATCAAAACTTTGATGAAGCAAGTGACATTGATTCAAAAGTAGAGCTTGATGGTATTTCCCTCGCAGCGAGGCTTGCTGCCCCCATTACTGAGAGCTTTTCAGTGTATGCGAAAGGCGGGTGGCTTGAATGGGATGCCGAAGTGGAACAAGATTTAGGTGATCTTGGCAGCATTAGTGCAGATACAGATGGCGGCGATGTATTTTATGGCGCAGGTATTGAGTATGCTTTTACTACCAATATGCAAGTACGTTTTGAGTATGAGCGTTATGAGCTTGAAGATGATATTGACCCTGATATGGATGTCGCATCGGTCTCTTTTCAGTACATGTTTTAATTTAGACCGCTTAGTTTAAATGTTTAAAGGCAGCCCAGACTGCCTTTTTTTGTGTTTGCATGTAAAATGATGGCAGTTTTTCCTAATTACAACGCATTATGAGCGAATATCAATTAACGGCTGTCGGGCATATCCATTCTCCTTATAAACAAAAGTTTGCCATACCACGGCAACCACGTTTAGTACCCGAAGCAAAAGCAAAACTCGTTTTTACAGCTGATTTCAATCGTGAAGAATTTGTGCGTGGCCTCGATGAGTTTAGTCATATTTGGCTGCTATTTAGATTTCATGAAACAGCAGACAAAGGCTATTCAGCTATGGTACGCCCTCCTCGCTTAGGGGGTAACGAGCGTAAAGGTGTATTTGCAACGCGTGCCACGTTTAGACCCAACGCAATCGGTATGAGTGCCGTAAAACTTGAAGGCATTGAATACAAAAATGGCCAGTTGAGCTTATTGTTATCGGGTATTGATTTACTTGATGGCACGCCTATTTTAGACATTAAACCCTATTTACCTTATTCAGATGCAATGCATGAGGCCAGTGCTGGCTTTGCCGACACCCGCCCAGAAACAGATATGAGTGTAGAATTTAGCGAAGAATCGCTTGCTTTTATCGCTAAACAAACCGATTATCCCGAATTAAAAGCCTTTATCAGCAATGTGTTAAAGCAAGACCCACGCCCTGCTTACAAAAAGCAACGTGAATCAACACAAAGCTACGGCATGACATTATATGATTTTAATATTCGTTGGTTTGTTACTGGCGACCATAATACTGTAACCAGTATCGAAAAATGCTAGTTTTTAACACTTAGCGCTTTAGTGTCACCGCTTCCGCTGGTAAACTGAGCGCCTTGTTACTACTCAAATGATTTGAGTAAACGATAATAATTTTAACACTACTTGGAATAGAGATGCGTACCAGTCAATATATACTCGCAACACTTAAAGAAACTCCGTCTGATGCTGAGATTGTTTCTCATCAATTAATGCTACGAGCTGGCATGATCCGCCGCGTTGCGTCGGGTTTATACACGTGGTTGCCCTCTGGTTTACGCGTACTGAAAAAAGTAGAAAACATTGTACGTGAAGAAATGGATAAAGCCGGCGCAATCGAAATGCTAATGCCGATTATCCAGCCAGCTGACTTATGGGAAGAATCGGGCCGTTGGGAGCAATTTGGTCCTGAATTACTGCGTATAAATGACCGCCACAATCGTCCATTCGCACTTGGTCCGACGCACGAAGAAGTTATCACTGATTTCGTTCGTAAAGAAGTAAGCTCATATAAACAACTTCCACTGACACTTTATCAAGTACAAACAAAAGTACGTGATGAAGTGCGTCCTCGTTTTGGTGTGATGCGTGCACGCGAATTCACCATGAAAGATGCGTATTCTTTCCATTTAAGTGACGAGTGTTTAGAAAAAACATACCAAGTAATGCACACAGCATACTGCAATATCTTTGAGCGTCTGGGTCTTGATTACCGTCCAGTTATTGCTGATACCGGCTCTATTGGTGGCAGCGTATCGCATGAGTTTCATGTACTGGCTGAATCTGGTGAAGATGCCATTGCATTCAGTGATGCAAGTGATTACGCAGCAAATATCGAAAAAGCTGAAGCGCTTGCACCAACAGATGCACGTCCAGCAGCGACAAAAGAGCTTAAGGCATTCCCTACGCCAGATGCAAAAACAATTGCTGAGCTAAAAGAGCATTACGGGGTTAAACCTCATCGTGGCGTTAAAACAATGATTGTGTATGGCGCACCTGATGAAAACGAACAACGTGGTTTAGTGGCTCTTATTGTGCGTGGTGATCATGAATTAAATGAACTAAAAGCAGAGAAACACCCGCTTGTTGATTCACCTCTTGAAATGGCTAAAGAAGAAGACATCGTTGCGGCGATTGGCGCGAAACCAGGCTCACTAGGCCCTGTTGGTCTAAACATGCCTATTATTGTAGACCGCACTGCCAATGTAATGGCTGACTTTGTTGCCGGTGCAAACAAAGATGGCGAGCACTTTAGCGGCATTAATTGGGACCGCGATGTTGAAAACTATGAAGTTGCCGATATTCGTAATATTGTTGAAGGCGATCCTAGCCCATGTGGCCAAGGTACGTTACAAATTAAACGCGGTATTGAGGTTGGTCATATCTTCCAACTGGGTACTAAATACTCTGAAGCAATGAAAGCAGGTGTATTAAGCGAGTCAGGTAAAAACCAGATCATGACAATGGGTTGTTATGGTATTGGTGTATCGCGTATCGTTGCCGCAGCCATTGAACAAAATAATGATGAATACGGTATTAAATGGCCACAACCTATTGCACCGTTTGATTTAGCCATCGTTCCTATGAACATGCATAAATCTCATCGTATTCCTGATATTGCAAACAACTTATATGACGGTCTAAAAGCGCAAGGTATCGATGTGTTATTTGATGACCGTAAAGAGCGTCCAGGTGTTATGTTCAACGACATGGAATTACTCGGTGTGCCTTACACACTGGTCATTGGTGAACGAAACCTAGATGAGAATAAAGTTGAGCTTAAAAACCGTCGTACGGGTGAAAAGCTCATGCTTGATTTAGACACTGCAATCGCTGAAATTGCGGCATTAGTAAAAGGCTAAACCTTTTACGCTATCTCAGTTAAAAAAACCGCTTCGGCGGTTTTTTTGATCATGAGCACTTTGTCATAGATGTTTCGCTAAACCGTCTTTTTAATGTCACCTTCTATCCCTAGCATTTAGCTTATTACACCATGAGTAAATGCCATGAATAACACAACTAGCAGTAATAAAACTCACTATCCTGCCGTTTGGATTTCCGACGTTCACTTAGGTTACAAAGACTGCCAAGCTCAGTATCTATTAAACTTTTTAAATTCTATCGAATGTGATGTACTTTACCTTGTTGGCGATATAGTTGATTTATGGTCAATGAAACGGCAGTTTTTCTGGCACCCAAGTCACTATGATGTACTTGCGCTTATTCAAAAAAAAGCCAAAGACGGCACGCGTGTTATTTACATACCAGGAAACCATGATGAAACTTTTCGTCATTACGCCAACGAGTCATTATTTGGTATAGAAGTTCATAAAAAATATATACACACCACGAAGGCGAGTAAACGTTTTTTACTTTTGCACGGTGATGACTTTGATTCAGCAACCCGTTACAACAAGCTAATTAGCATAGCGGGTGATGCTGGATACGATTTTTTACTCTTTTTAAACCGCTGGACAAACCGAATTAGACGTTTGTTTGGAGGGAATTACTGGTCGCTTGCTTCGTGGATCAAAGCACGCGTACACAAAGCGCGTGCAGCAATTGAAGCCTTTGAAAATGCAGCAATTCATGAAGCAAAAAAACAAGGCGTTGATGGCATAATATGTGGCCATATTCATCACCCTGCGGTGAAAATTGTCGATGATATTGTGTATTGCAATGATGGAGATTGGATAGAAAACTGCACAGCGCTTGTTGAAAACAGTTGCGGAAAAATTGAGTTGCTACATTGGAGCGAAACACAAAAAGTCATTCACTCTGCAGATATCAGCAAATTAAAGCCAACCCCCGCCTTCGACAAAAGCCAAGATGCGGCATGAGCTGTTTAACCTTTGAGCCACATCGACAGTTTATTGCGTAATGTGGCTTGCTTAATAGGTTTTGTAATGTAATCGTTCATGCCAACACTTAAACACTTTTCTCTGTCGCCAGCCATGGCACTGGCTGTCATCGCAATGATGATTACATCTTGATAAGCATCGCCTGCTTTACCTTGTCTGATTTCCTTTGTGCAGTCATAACCATTCAAGTTGGGCATTTGACAGTCCATTAAAATTAAATCGAATATTGTCTTACTATTTTTCAAAAGTTCTAATGCTTCAAAGCCATCATTGGCTGATTCAATAGTCACATTGCTGTCGCGAAGGATGGCTTTACTCACTTCAATATTAATTAAATTATCATCAACAATAAGAATATGTTTATCGCTCAAATCAATTCTAACTTGCTCTTTATCTGTGCTTTTAACATGCTCAACAAACTGCTGACTATTATTCAATAATAGCGCTAATCGATAGCTTAATTCATCAGGCGTAATGGGCTTTGCAATCACCATTACATTAGCAGGTAAGTCATATTTTTTGGCAAGTGACGACATAACCCCTAAGATGAGTGCATGTTTTTGCAGATGATTTCTCGCCCAATTCAACACTAGCTCGAATAAGGGATGTTTGTGCTCAACAATCACTAAATCAAGTAACTTAAGTTCAGCCTCTGTCACGTTATTTAACCTAAGTAGCTGTTTGGGTGCAGGCTCTGAAAGCACAGTAAGTTGTTTTTCAAGGTTGGTTGCCAATTTATCGTACTGCACCGCGATACCCATCCGTTTTTCAGGTAATGCTGCAATAACACTGTGTTGTATGGATATGTCTGAAGGTGCGACACAAACACTTGCGATAAAACAGCTGCCCTTACCTTTTTCGCTTTCTACTATGATATCACCGCCCATAAGTTGCGATAACTTGCGACTGATTGACAAACCAAGGCCGCTTCCACCGTAATGACGCGTTGTACTCGAGTCTTCTTGGGTAAACACCTCAAAAAGCTTATCTTGATTCTCTTTTGAAATTCCAATCCCAGTATCACACACCGAAAAATTCAACATTAGCTTATTTTTCTCAACAGACAGCTGTGTAACTGTCAGGCTAACATGTCCTTGGTGAGTAAATTTAAAAGCGTTACTTAACAGGTTATTTAAGATTTGTTTTAGTCGATGACTGTCACCCATAACTGTTCTTCGTGTAATGCCACTGCAATCAAAAAGTACTTCAATGCCTTTTTTCTGTCCTTGCACTGCCATCGATGTCACTAAATCACTGCACACAGATACCACATCAAATTCGTGACAGTCTAAATCGAGTTTGCCTGCCTCGATTTTCGAAAAATCAAGAATATCGTTTATCAGCGTCATTAAAGAATTAGCGCTACTATTCGCGTAATGTAAATATTTTTTTTGCTGTGGGGTAAGCAGTTCTTCTTCAAGCATTTCTAGCATACCGAGTACACCATTCATCGGGGTCCGAATTTCATGGGAAATATTGGCAACAAACTGACTTTTAGCTTTACTTGCCGCTAATGCTTTTTCGGTCGCTTCTTCAAGCTCGGCTGTGCGCATCTTTACTTTTTCTTCCAGTGAACCATTGAGCTTTTCAAGCTGATGTTGAGCACATTTCAGCGAATCAATATTGCGTAATATTGCCGCTATTTGAAATTCTTGATTAGCCGCATCAAAAATAGGAGCCATGGTAATCGAAAAGTAGTGGGTATTTTCATCGGCAATATGTACCGCTTCGAATGAGCACCGTTTTCCTTCTTTAAGTGCCTGAGCAATGCCCTGAAAATCTTCGTCATTGTAGTTAAATAATTCATCAAATTGGGTGTGTTGCTCTTCAATTCCAAAAAACTCTTTCGCTGTTTTATTCGCATTATCGATAACACCGTTTGCTTTTATCATAATAATGGCATCGGATGAGCTTTCGATTATTTTGCTATTCTTCTCCTTAAGAAAGCTTAGCTCGAGTTTACGATTAATATCTCGCTGGTAAATAATGAACAAGATAACGACTACTACAATGATCAAACAGAGCATGGCTATAAATCTATAGCGCTTTTGCTTTATTTCATACAGTAAGTTTTCAGTATCAATTGCCACTGCTATCGTTAACGGCTCCATTTGAATACCATTTTGAAACGCTATCTCCTCTTTCAAAAAAAGCCTGTCAGGTAAGTTCACCACGTCAAAGAGATCAACGTGAGCCATATCATGATTACTATTAAATTCTTCGTACCAAAAATGCGCATCGCCTTTTTCAAAACTAAAACGGTATGCTTCATTTGGATGATAGATAAATTGTTGTTTTGCATTTAAAAGAAAAACATTAAATTTTCGCGGGGTTCCTTCTATTAAGCCTTGAATTAAATCGTCTGCATAATAGTTAATGATTAACACCGCGAAAGGGTCACCATTGGCATCGTTAATCAGCTTAGAGACTCGGTACGTGCTTACATAAGGCACTTGAAGTGCGCCGTTTTCACGATTGTAATTAATAGGTGACACATAAATATGGCCATTAGTTAATTGACGGGTGATTTGCATGTAATCACGCTGACCTTTGTGCTGTAAATTTTGCTCAGCAATACGGCTGACTTTGCCGTTTATGTTGTCTACACGTACAACCTCTTTGCCGTTATCAGCGACATATATGTAGCGTGCTTGCGCTAAATCTTTGTCGGTTGCCATAAACCCGCTAAATATTTTAGCTAAGCGGTCTTTCCAGGCTGAAATGGGCGTGCCTAACACAGGGTCGATATTATTTTCATTTGTGGCCCGCATAATCGCCATGATCGGCGGGGTTGCATCAAGGAAGTTTAAAGCTGAAATATTCTCTCTTAACGTCGTAGTAAAGGTCGACTTTTTTGCTGAAAGCTCTCGCTGCATTTGCTCATAAGTTCGTTTGTAGACATCTTCACGCGTATCAATTTCATATTTTACGGTTGCTAAGCACGCCATTATGACAAGGACAATAAATGCAAATATAGGTAACTTGTGTAGCACTATTAAACGCGATAATTTTTCAGAATCCATTGAACAAAAAGCCTTATTTACCACCTTGTAAATAGTATAGGAGAATTTCATGATAAAGATGGGGGAAAGATAAAAAATTATAATTAATTATGACTACCTACAGCAGCGTTCGCTAGAAACGAAAAAAGCACCAAAACGGTGCTTTTAATCGTATAAATAACTGACTTATTGACTATCTAAATAGCACGTCTTCTTTATTAAACCACTTAACGCAGAAAGCCAATAACGCCCCCGCTACAATAACGGTGGCTAAGAAAATGAGCCCAACGAGGGTGTAATCAACAGTGCCTTTAATAATCTCTTTAATCGCTAAAGCAACATTCGTTACCGGAATAAACGCCGTTTTGCTGGTGAGCTCTACGTTAGGCATTAGCGCAATCATAATCGGGAAAATAACCCCAATACTCAGCGGTGCCATGTAGTTTTGTGCTTCTTTAAAGGTACGTGCGTAAATAGAAATCGCGAGCGCAAGCGATGAAAAAATGGCCGCAATTGGAACGAGTAATATAAAAATCAATCCCAAATCAAACACAGTTAATGAGCTAAATGCTGTTTTAACAACGGCTAAATCAACAAATGCGATAGCAACAGACACCCAAATTCCCATACTGAGTACCGTAATCGTCGTTGTTGCGATAGATGAAGCGAGTAATGTAATAAATTTACCAAGAACCAGCTGCGTACGCGTGATTGGCGTAAGTAAAAGAGTTTCCAGCGTACCGCGCTCTTTTTCTCCCGCACCTAAATCAATCGCTGGGTAGGTTGCGCCCATTAAAACCAGTGGGATCAATAAATAAGGAATAAACCCGCCAATTTTTTCACCCAGATTTTCACGTTTATCAGCCGTATCCACTTTCACGACTTTTATAGGCTCGATAATCGCAGCCTGTTGCTGCTCTGATACACCAAAACTTAACAGCTTGGTAGTACGCAGTTTATCGCCATACTCTTTGGCAAGTTCTTTTACACGGTCAAACAAAAAGTTAATCGCTTTTGCATCGTTATACACGACTTGCCATTCACTCTGTTTGGCATTATCTAACGTTTGTTTGGCATCTGAGGGTAAGTATATCCCCATGTCAATCGTGCCAGCTTTAACTGCATTTGTTAAATCTTCAACTGAATTGAACGTTTCTTCGCCTTTATACTGTGAAAAGCTTTTATGATAAAAAACTTTGTCTGTAAACTCTTGTGCGTATTGACCATTAATAATGGCGTAGGTATGCACTTCTTGCTCAGCCTCTAACGCAGCCTGCGAGCTAATAAAGGCCATAATTGCAAATAACAATGGAAAAATAGCAACAGGTAGCGCAACCACAAATATGAGTGTTTTACGGTCGCGTAATAGCTCTTTTAATTCCTTTTTAAATACTTCAAACATCACGACTCTCCGTTAAAATATTCATAAACGCTTGGTTCAGCACGTCACTTTGTCCTGTTTGTTTAAATTCATCTAACGTGCCATCAAAGCAGCTAAGCCCTTGATTAATTACTGCGACACGGTCACATAACAAGGCGACTTCATCTAAATGATGCGTTGAAAAAATAACCGGCGTGCCCTGCTCTTTCAGGCCTTTAATAAAGTTAATAACGGTTTGTGTGGTCATAATATCAAGGCCAGTGGTTGGCTCGTCAAGTATGACGACGTCTGGCTGGTGGATCACTGCACGCGCTATATTGGCTTTTTGTTTCATACCTGTAGAAAGGTTTTCGGCGCGTTTATCAATAAAACTGTGCATATCGAGTAAAGTAAACAATTCGTCACAACGTGATGCAATCAGTTTTTTATTCATACCATGCAGGCGTGCAAAGTATTCTACATTTTCTTTGACGGTTAATCGCCCATACAACCCAGTGCTGCCTGATAAAAAGCCAATTGATTTTCGTCCAATCAATGGCTTTTTAACAATATCGTGACCAGAGATAGTAATGCTGCCCTCATCTGGTTTCAATGCGGTAGAAATCATTCTAAGTGTCGTTGTTTTACCCGCACCATTTGGACCAAGCAAACCCAATACTTCACCTTTATCGCAGTGAAAACTGACATCTCTTACAGAGTGAAAAAATTGCTTATCTTCACGGGGATCGATTTTATCCGTGTTGTTTTTTTTATGATCTTTCGTCAGCTTAAATTTCTTTTTAAGCCCTGCTACTTCAATCATGTTCGTTTCCTTCGTTTCGGTCTAAAGTAATCTGTATTACTGTAAAATTCTGGATTTTCATTGTCGGTCCACCACCCTGGCACACCTAACAAAGGGAGTGGCGATAAGTTTTTATTATCGCGCAAACAATCATCAAACTTAATCATCTCATAAAGGCGTTGATCTAGATATGCATATTGACTGCTTAAATCTTTACAAAATATGTCATCAGGAACAACGATAAACAGCGCCTTGCCTGTCAAACCTATATAAGGTTGAGTAAGCATTTCATAATTTGCATGACCAAACATATAAGGACGAATAGTGCGCCCCCATTCTTCGCGCTTATCAACAAATGCATGTTCCCATTGATGATCACGCAATTGTTGCTGCCATTGCGTGTGTGTAATTGCAAGCACAACACCACATTCATCAAACAATGTTAAGGCGTTTCGGTGTTTACTTCGCTCTTTTAGACCATGTAGTTTAATTTCTTCAATATGTTGATGGTTTATCAGTGACTTTGTTTTTGGAAACAAACACCAAATAAACCCACCAAAGAGATCGTGCCAATTCTGTTGCCGCGTCGGCACGTGGCCCGTTTCGAATATAATTTGTTCATAGTAACGGCTTTCATCAGCAAACTGCTCGTCTTCAACAAAGCGAATAGCTTGGCCTTGTGACGTTGTAGCATTTAAAAATTGTGAAAACCATTGGCAACTCGGCCAATCAGTCAATTCATGAATTTTGAATAAATCGGCTAAGTCGGCAAATGCGCCGGTGGTTAAATACTGTGTTGACCACTGCTCTGGCGGTGTAAATCGTTTCATGGGCTATTACATTTAACTTCTTGAAGCTTTACGCTAGTTTACCGTAAAAACTGGTTCTCATTAATAGAACCTCATATACTATTGCCATCTTAAAACAAAAAAAGAGCTATTATGAAACGCTATTTTCCAATGACAGTACTCGCAAGCGCTATTCTTGCAGGCTGTGCTTCAACAAGTATTACTTCTGATGATGTAGAAAAAGCCTATCAAAGCATTAATTCAGCACAATTAGCTGAGCATATTAAAGTGCTTGCTTCAGATGAGTTTGGTGGTCGTGCACCTTCATCAAAAGGTGAAGAATTAACCCTTGCTTACCTAACAGAACAATTCAAAGCGCTTGGTTACCAACCAGGTAATGGTGATAGCTTCTTACAAGAAGTGCCTCTGGTATCCCTTGAAGCCGACCCTAACATGGTCCTTACTATCGGTGGTATAGATTATGAGTATAAAAAAGACATGGTCATGGGCAGTAGCCGTATCAGCGCACAACAAAGCATCAAAGATTCTGAACTCGTGTTTGTTGGTTACGGTGTTAACGCCCCTGAATATAACTGGAACGACTACGAAGGCTTAGACGTTGAAGGTAAAACAGTGGTTATGCTGGTCAACGACCCTGGTTTTGCTACAAAAGATCCGGCGCTATTTACCGGCGATGCGATGACCTATTATGGTCGTTGGACGTATAAATATGAAGAAGCGAGCCGCCAAGGTGCCGCAGGTGCAATTATTATTCACGAAACCGCACCGGCCTCTTATCCTTGGTCTGTGGTTGAAAACTCATGGAGTGGCGAACAGTTTGGTTTTCAAAAAGAAAACAACAATATGGACCGTGTTGCGGTTGAAGGTTGGGTAACGACAGATGTCGCTAAAGAGCTTTTCACAAAAGCAGGCTTAGACTTCGATACCATGAAAGCCAACGCAGCAAAAGGTGCATACCATGTTGATATGGGCGATTTAACCGCGAGCGTAACTGTAAATAATACGATTAAAAAGTCAATTTCATATAACTTCATTGCGACTTTGCCTGGTAGCGAAAAACCAGACGAGCATGTTATATACTCAGCTCACTGGGATCACTTAGGCACTGATAAAACCCGTAAAGGTGATCAGATTTATAACGGTGCACACGATAATGCGACAGGCACTGCGGGTTTAATTGAGGTTGCTGAAGCATTTACAAGTTTACCGAAGCACCCTAGCCGCTCAATGACCTTTTTAGCTGTTACCGCTGAAGAGCAAGGCTTACTTGGCTCTAAGTATTACGCTGCTAACCCCGTTATTCCTGCTAAAAATACTGTTGCCAACATTAATATGGATAGCTTGAACTTGCTCGGTAAAGTAAAAGATATCAGTGTTGTTGGTATTGGTAAGTCAGAAATGGACACGTTATTAGAAACGGCAGCTAAGGCACAAGATAGAACTGTTTCGGGCGATCCTAAACCTTCATCAGGTGGCTACTACCGCTCAGATCATTTTGCATTTGCAAACATGGGCGTGCCTGCAATGTATGCAGGCGGTGGAAGTGTTGCTTTTGATGAAGAAACGGCCTCTTACCGCAAGCGCATGAGTTTAGTGCTTCGTGGTTGTTATCATCAACCTTGCGATCGTTACCGTGATGAATGGGATCTTTCGGGCGCAGTTCAAGACCTTCAGTTATTCTATCAAGTTGGTTTTGATATCTCTGAGCGTGAAGAATGGCCTAAATGGAATGAGAGCTCAGAATTCCAACGCAAATAGATGCAAATGATATTGATTTTCATTTAAAGTAATAATACAGTGTAATCTGATTAATTTTTAGGTTGCACTGTATGATTTTATTAACACAATCGAGATTCTTTTCTCAAAAAGCGAGGTGTTATATTACGGACAATAAGCGCTTATTCTTGCCCCTTTTAATTCTTATTGCCCTTGTTGTACCAGCAACTCGCGGGTTTACCTTACAAGCATTAAGCGATGCTTTTTTTCAGGTTTCTGTTTTCGTAGCCGCAACCCTATTAATCTATTACTATTTAATTGATCGCCTTCCCCAACTGCAATTAAGCTATTTACGCGCAAGATCTGGTTTTTTAGAGGTGAGCTTTGCCTCTATATTGGGCGCATTACCCGGTTGTGGCGGAGCAATCATTGTTGTCACTCAATTTACTAAACGACAAGCAAGCTTTGGTTCTGTGGTTGCGGTATTAACAGCAACAATGGGTGATGCTGCATTTTTACTACTCGCAACCCGCCCACTTGATGGCCTTATTATGATGCTATTAGGCGTGTGTGTGGGCATCATCAGCGGACAAATCGTTAACCTTTTTCATAGTAGGCACCGCTTTCAGCCTTCACAGCCAAGCGACTATATTGAAGAGCCACAATGTCAGCCAAAAGCAATCCAATTTAGCCGACCTATTTGGAAGTTTTCACTGCTCCCAAGTGTGATCATCGCTTTTTTAATTGCTATGAATGTTGAGCAAACACTTTTTAGCCAACCTATTATCGATATCATCAGTGTGTTTGGATCGATAATGGCCTTGTTTGTGGTTTTTATCTGGGCGTTGTCGTCAAAAGGTCAAAATTACAAACAAATTACCAGCGAAGAAGCGCCCTGCACCCCACCTTCAAAGTTAACGAAAGTCTTGATGGATACACACTTCGTGACTGCCTGGGTTGTCGCTTCGTTTATGGTATTTGAGATTTTTGTTAATGTGGTGGGTGTTGACCTGACTGGTTGGTTTTCTGACTATGCCTATTTAGCCCCCTTGATAGCTGTTGCCATAGGACTGCTTCCGGGTTGCGGACCACAAATTGTCGTTATGACTCTTTATATTCAAGGCATTATTCCGTTTAGCGCGATGGCTGCAAATGCAATCTCTAATGATGGTGATGCCCTGTTCCCTGCAATAGCGCTGGCTCCACGAGCCGCAGTGGTCGCCACTGTTTATTCGTCTATCCCAGCCTTGATTGTTGGTTACGGTTTATATTTTTACGGTCTTTAGTGTAGAGATTAAACGCACAATGCCCTATGAAAACAGGGCATTGTGTGACGAGTGCTATTTAGGACATGGGCCGTACTGATTGTGTTCTTTTTCTGAGTCTAAAACACAGAACACAATAACGATAAGCACACCAACAACAGGTAATAAATACAAAAGCTGCCACCAACCTGACCGGCCAGTATCATGAAGACGTCTGGTGGTTGCACTTAATGATGGTATAAAAAGCGCTAATGCATAAATACTGCTAATAATCTCTTCGCCTAGTAAGCTATCAATTAAGCCGCAAAGCATCGCAAATAGCAGGTAAAAGAGGATAAACATCCAATATGACTGACGACGTATGCGCCCGGTAAAGTCGGCATATCTATTCAACGCTTCTTTAAAGTGCTCCATTTAATTCCTTGTAAAATATCGTTATTTATACACATTCACTTAAACATCATACATAAAAAAACCAGCCGTAGCTTAATGCAGATCAGTTAAGGAAAAACCAATAAAATAAAGGGTTACAGCGATGATTTATAAAAATCTTACTGAAGCCCTTTTGCTATATGGTCTTTAGCTAATTTTGTCCCCACCTGCTTTAAGCAGCTTTAACTGAATA
>NZ_JACDWU010000042.1:0-261 GCF_016464045.1 Pseudoalteromonas sp. bablab_jr011
CCTTAAGTATGGATATTTGCTAAATAGCTTTAACGCTATTTTTCCCTTTAAAGCACCCATTAATTTCGAGACTGATAACTTCGGCGGTATCTTTACTACCAAATGAACATGGTCAACCTGCACATTTAACTCGACTACTTTGCACCCTAACTGCTCACAATAAACTTGTATGCACCTGTAAACATCTCTGCCTACTTTGTTCTTCAATATTCTGAACCTATACTTTGGTGTCCAGACTATATGATATTGACATCGCCAATA
>NZ_JACDWU010000043.1:0-283 GCF_016464045.1 Pseudoalteromonas sp. bablab_jr011
ATACGAGAAAGCATCGCATGTGTATTGGCGATGTCAATATCATATAGTCTGGACACCAAAGTATAGGTTCAGAATATTGAAGAACAAAGTAGGCAGAGATGTTTACAGGTGCATACAAGTTTATTGTGAGCAGTTAGGGTGTAAAGTAGTCGAGTTAAATGTGCAGGTTGACCATGTTCATTTGGTAGTAAAGATACCGCCGAAGTTATCAGTCTCGAAATTAATGGGTGCTTTAAAGGGAAAAATAGCGTTAAAGCTATTTAGCAAATATCCATACTTAAGG
>NZ_JACDWU010000044.1:0-213 GCF_016464045.1 Pseudoalteromonas sp. bablab_jr011
ACTTAAGGAAAAACAAGTTATGGGGAAACCATTTTTGGCAGAGAGGGTACTTCGTAGATACTGTAGGGATAAATGAAGAAATAATAAGGCGGTATGTCAGGCACCAAGAAAAGGAAGAGGTGCAAGAGCAGGCGCAGTTAACACTTCAGTAAACAACGCCCCCTTCTAGGGGGCTAATGCAAAGCCACCTTCTTTAGAAGGTGGATCTTTTAC
>NZ_JACDWU010000045.1:0-1694 GCF_016464045.1 Pseudoalteromonas sp. bablab_jr011
CCAGATGCCGTAGAAGCGCTCCTTGTGCTCGTAGGCGGCCAGCAGTTGCGGGAACGCGCCTGTCCAGGTCTCCATGATGAGGCGCTCCCGGTCTGAGACTTCGTGAGCGCGTTTCAGCAGGATTTTCCGGTCTCCCTTGAGTCCGACTCTGGGACGGTTTCAGCTCCTTTCTGAGGCCCTTGCGCACTCTCTCTAGGGCATCGTTGGCCATGCGCACCACATGGAACTTATCGACCACGATACGGGCCTGGGGCAGCACAGCCTTGACCGCTGCCCGGTAGGGGTTCCACATGTCCATGCTGACGATCTCGACCTTCTGCCGGTCTTTCAGCTTCATCAGGTAGTTGGTCACCACGTCCTGGCGGCGGGTGGCCAGCAGGTCGAGCAGGGTTCGCTCCTCAATGTTGGTCAGAATGCAGCGGTAGCGCTTGTTCAGGTATAGCTCGTCAATGCCCAGGATGCGGGGCGTCTCGAAGCGGTGCCAGTGCCCCAGGAACTCGGCGCGGGCGTTGAAGATGTCGCGCACCGTCTTCTCGTCCAGGCCGGTCTGTGCCGCCACAAAGGTGTAGGGGTGGTTGAAGGATTCCTTCTCCACGTACTCATGCAGCCGCAGTGTCATACGGAATCCGTCCACCATCTCCGGTAGCTGGGGCCTGAATGTTGTCTTGCAGGCCCGGCAGGTGTATCGGCGGCGGACCACCCAGAGAGTGACCCGCTTGCCGTGGATGGGCAGATCACGATAGGGAACGTCACGCTTGCCGAACCGTACGAACTCACCCTGCACGCCGCATTCCTCGCAGGCGATGGGATCGGGCACGTCCACCTGGAAGTGCATTTCGTCGTCGGTTGATTTGCAGCCCAGTACTTGGTATTGCGGCAGGTGAAGGATGTTGTCGGGAAGTTCGGTCATGGTGTTGTATAGGCGTAGGTGTCAGTCAGATCCATCCGACTCGGCATTGGTGTTTGCTTTTTTACCCAACAAGCTGCTGGAAACTAAAAGTAAGGCACCGAGGACAATTGCAATATCAGCCAGGTTGAAGGCCGGCCAATGCCAGTCTCGCCAATAGAAATCAAAGGAATCCACAACATAGCCGCGAAAGACCCGGTCAATCAGGTTGCCCATGGCGCCACCGAGGATAAGACTGTAAGCGATGGCTTCTCCTTTATGACGATTTTCAAGGATCAGCTTGATCAGAAAAATCGAGACCACTACCGCGATTCCGATAAAAAAGTAGCGCTGCCAGCCTCCACCATTCGCAAAAAGACTGAATGCGGCACCGGTATTCCATACGTGTACCCAGTTAAAGAATGAGGTCACTGAAATAGACTCGCCATATGCCATTGATTGTTGCACCAGCCATTTTACGGCCTGATCAGACGCTGCCAGCAGGCCGGAGATGGACAACAGAGCGTACGGTGACAGATGTTTGCCAAAAATGGACATTGCTTAATCCTTGAGCGCCAGAATGCGTCTAGCACCGTTAAGTACAATTACCCCCGCGATGGTGCCGATAATCAGATCCGGATAATTGGACCCGGTCCACGCGACCAGAGCGCCGGCGGTGATGACCCCCAGGTTGATCACCACGTCGTTGGCCGAGAATATCCAGCTTGCCTTCATGTGCGCCCCGCCTTCCCGATGTTTGGATATGAGCAGCAGACAACTGGTATTGGCAATCAATGCGACGAATGCG
>NZ_JACDWU010000046.1:0-685 GCF_016464045.1 Pseudoalteromonas sp. bablab_jr011
CCAGATGCCGTAGAAGCGCTCCTTGTGCTCGTAGGCGGCCAGCAGTTGCGGGAACGCGCCTGTCCAGGTCTCCATGATGAGGCGCTCCCGGTCTGAGACTTCGTGAGCGCGTTTCAGCAGGATTTTCCGGTCTCCCTTGAGAGTCCGACTCTGGGACGGTTTCAGCTCCTTTCTGAGGCCCTTGCGCACTCTCTCTAGGGCATCGTTGGCCATGCGCACCACATGGAACTTATCGACCACGATGCGGGCCTGGGGCAGCACAGCCTTGACCGCTGCCCGGTAGGGGTTCCACATGTCCATGCTGACGATCTCGACCTTCTGCCGGTCTTTCAGCTTCATCAGGTAGTTGGTCACCACGTCCTGGCGGCGG
Source organism: Pseudoalteromonas sp. bablab_jr011 (assembly GCF_016464045.1). Lineage (NCBI taxonomy): Bacteria > Pseudomonadati > Pseudomonadota > Gammaproteobacteria > Alteromonadales > Pseudoalteromonadaceae > Pseudoalteromonas > Pseudoalteromonas sp. bablab_jr011. The sequence continues at coordinate 371 of NZ_JACDWU010000046.1, forward strand.
GTGGCCAGCAGGCCCGATATGGACAATAGGGCATACGGCGAGAGCTTTTTGCCAATAATGAGCATTATTTAACCCTTCAACGCCAAAATGCGTCTGGCACCGTTAAGTACAATGCCCCCCGCGATGGTGCCGATAATCAGATCCGGATAATTGGAACCGGTCCACGCGACCAGGGCGCCGGCGGTGATGACCCCCAGGTTGATCACCACGTCGTTGGCCGAGAATATCCAGCTTGCCTTCATGTGCGCCCCGCCTTCCCGATGTTTGGATATGAGCAGCAGACAACTGGTATTGGCAATCAATGCGACGAATGCG
>NZ_JACDWU010000047.1:0-7278 GCF_016464045.1 Pseudoalteromonas sp. bablab_jr011
GTTTAGCTCGCATCTCGCCTTTCGTAACTCGTTGCTTACACCCTTTCACGGCTAAAGCCCCTCCTACAAAAGATACACACTACACTCGTGGGAGGCGTTTTAATGTCGAAAAAGCAAACCCATTCAGCGATATTAAATAACCAGCTCGGTATAGCTGTACTAGCTCGCATCTCGCTTTTCGTCACTCGTTGCCTATAACCTTTCACGGCTAAAGCCTCCTACAAAAGATACACACTACACTCGTGGGAGGCGTTTTAACGCCGAAAAAGCAGACCTGTTCAGCGACATTAAACAACCTTCACGGTTTAGCTCGTATCTCGCCTTTCGTAACTCGTTGCTTACACCCTTTCACGGCTAAAGCCCCTCCTACAAAAGATACACACTACACTCGTGGGAGGCGTTTTAACGCCGAAAAAGCGAACCTTTTCAGCGACATTAAACACCCTTCACGGTTTAGCTCGCATCTCGTAATTCGTCACTCGTTACTCGTTACTCGTTACTTATTTCGCTCGTACTTCGCTCTCGTTTTTTCATCACTAAAGATCGTTATTTCTTTCACTTGGGATGTCACTGAAATATTCGACAAACTCGACTTCAAAGCCTGCGGGGTCAATAAAATACACGTTTTTTCGGTAAGGGTTTTCAGGGCCTAATTTATCCACTTCGTAGCCTGCATCTACAAGGCGTTCAATCACGGCATTAATATCGTGTGTCACATAAGCAAAGTGAGCAAGGCCCACTTGATGGCCCGATAAATCGCGATTTTCATCTTCACCATTATCGCTGAATGCGATGTACTGGTAATCATCACCAAAGTGCAGCCATTTACGCGGCTTTCCAGACCAGGTGCTGTCGCCTTGGCTTCTTACTCGCCAATGAGGGAACGCGGCTTTATAAAAATGCAGCATGGTGTCAACATTACTTACGACTAGGTTTATGTGTTCTAAATGCATAGCGAATTTCCTTTTAAATTATGAAACTGCCAGTACGATAAAACCTAAAGTTTAGTTGAGGTAAAGCATTTTTTAATAAAAAAGCCCCACTTTATTAAGTGAGGCTTTATGATGCTCCGTTGCGTGTTAGCTTCCTGCTATCTGCATTTGTTCAATTAGCACTGAGCCCGTTTGAATCCCGCCACGACGCTCAATATCGCCACCCAGCCCGACAACCGCTTTAAACATATCTTTAAGGTTGCCTGCGATTGTTATCTCGCTGACAGGGTATTGAATCTCGCCGTTTTCTACCCAAAAGCCCGCTGCGCCGCGCGAGTAATCACCTGTTACCGTGTTGACCCCCTGTCCCATGAGTTCTGTGACTAATAAGCCGGTGCCCATGGTGTTTAACAGCGCTTTTAAATCAGCGTGCGTTTGCTCAACTAACCAGTTGTGGATCCCGCCCGCATGACCGGTTGGTGCCATTGATAATTTACGAGCCGCATAGCTTGCTAATAGGTAAGTTTGCAGCTCACCGCCTTGAATAATTTCACGGTCGACTGTTTTTAAGCCTTCTGCATCAAACGGTGATGAAGCAAGGCCTTTTAATAAATGCGGACGCTCAGAAATATTCACACAATCGCTGAACACTTTGGTGCCTAAACTATCGAGTAAAAAGCTCGATTTACGATAAAGTGCACCACCGCCAATCGCCGACACTAAATGGCCAAACAACGAGTTGGCAATATCTGCTCTAAAAATAACGGGCACTTTCATGGTACCGAGTTTTTGACTATTGAGTTTAGCGAGTGTTTCTGTAGCCGCTTCAAGACCCACTTTTGCAGCATCGTTTAAATCGTCTTTATGGCGAGCAACAGTGTATGCAGAGTCACGCTGCATTTGCTCACCTTCTTTGCCAATCACCATGGTGCTTATACTGTGGCGAGTACGTGGGTAACCAGCAATCATGCCATGGCTGTTACCATATACGCGAAGCCCTTGGTGAGACGAAAAGCTCGCACCATCAGAATTTACAATGCGCTCATCAGCATTCAATGCGGCCTGCTCTGCTTGATGACACAACTCAATACCTTGCTCTGGGCTGACATCCCACGGGTGATATAAATCTAAATCTTGTGGTGCAAATTCAAGTAGTTCTTTATCAGCAATACCGTTGAATGGATCGTCAGATGTGAACTTAGCAATATCAATTGCTTTTTCGACCACAGTACGTAACGTTTTTGGGTTTAAGTCGGCGGTTGATGCCGAGCCTTTATTATTACCCACATACACACTGATACCTAAGCCACCATCTTGGTTAAACTCTATTGTTTCAACTTCTCCCATTCGCGTGCTAACAGACAAACCTGACGTGCTCGACATTGCAGCTTCTGCAGCGGTTGCTCCGAGCTTTTTAGCATGCTCAAGAACTTCGCTTACGGCATCTTTCACTTGTGAAATATGTTGATAAATAGGATCTTTCATCTTCGGTGTCCTAGGCTATGATATTTTTTATAGTGTAGCGAATGCTAACACACTGCGAGACGTGCATCAGCTAATATTAATCATTAACTAAATGGCGTATAATAGTGAATAGTTAAGTTTACCGGATGAGCATCCTTATGGCGAAGAAGAAAAAGCCTGCAATTGAAGAAGAAATTATTTACGTATCAAAAAGCGAATTAAAGCGTGAGGCAATGCAATATCACGATCTTGGCGCTGAAATCGCAGGGATGGCTAAAAAGCAACGCGACCGCTTACCATTAAACGACGAGCTTAAAGAAGCCCTCGTCGTTGCAGATAAAGTTAGCGATAAAAGCGATGCTTACCGTCGTAACTTAAACTATATTGCAAAAGTACTACGTACCACTGAAAACGTTGATGAAATTCAAGCCATGATTGACATCATGCTGAACAAGAATAACCAAGCTGACGTATTAATGAATAAAATAGAAAAGCTTCGTGATGACTTGATCAAGCAAGGTGATGACTTAATCAACCCGACTATTGAGCAGTATCCATCGCTTGAGCGTCAAAAAATGCGTCAACTAGTGCGTAATGCAACCAAGGAAGTTAAAGCCGAAAAACCGGCAAAGAGTTACAAAGAGTTATTCCAGTATCTAAAAGATGCGATTATGGTTTAAGTCTCTTTTAATATAAAAAGCCGCTTAATGTAAATTATGCGGCTTTTTTTATAGCCATTTCGGCGTTAAAACGCCTCCTACAATTCCTGTAGGAACGGCTTTAGCCGTGAACAAAACACAATAACCATAAACATTTCGGCGTTAAAACGCCTCCTACAATTCCTGTAGGAACGGCTTTAGCCGTGAACAAAACACAATAACCATTTCGGCGTTAAAACGCCTCCTACAATTCCTGTAGGAACGGCTTTAGCCGTGAACAAAACACAATAACCATAAACATTTCGGCGTTAAAACGCCTCCTACAATTCCTGTAGGAACGGCTTTAGCCGTGAACATGATACAATAGCCATTTCGGCGTTAAAACATCTCCTACAATTCCTGTAGGAACGGCTTTAGCCGTGAACAAAACACAATAACCATTTCGGCGTTAAAACGCCTCCTACAACGCCTGTAGGAACGGCTTTAGCCGTGAACAAAACACAATAACCATTTCGGCGTTAAAACATCTCCTACAATTCCTGTAGGAACGGCTTTAGCCGTGAACAAAACACAATAAACATTTCGGCGTTAAAACGCCTCCTACAATTCCTGTAGGAACGGCTTTAGCCGTGAATGGTAAAATTTAACTATAAATAGATACAATCCCAATAAGGATAATCACGCACATTTTTAACAATTCCAGCCCTCAACGGGTTTGCAATAATGTACCGCGATACGTCTCGTAAATGCTCTTCACTCCGGATCAAAGAATCATAATATCCTGGCTGCCAAATTTTTCTTTTTGAGCTTGCTGACTTGTTTATCAAATATGAACTTTTCCCTTTAACTTCTCTCATTAATGTCGCTAAAGGTACTTTATCTTGTAACTGAAATAACCAATGTAGATGATCAGGCATTACAACGAAGCAAATTGTTCTAGCTTTAATATCTTCTATAGCCTTTAAGGTATTAATTAAGACTCGAACATTATTAAAGTCAGAAAAATAACAGTTTCTATCAAGAGTTGAAGTTGTAACACTGTAGTAATGAAAGGGAATTGATACCCTATGTTTTCTTAGATTTTGATAATGTGCGGTCATCCATAACCCTCCATTCACTGTATTAAACCTAGTCAAAGATAAAACAGAATCAAGATAAATATACATAGAAACGGCTTTAACCGTGAACATTAAATAAAAAAAACCTAAACAATTCGGCGTTAAAACGCCTCCTACAATGATATACATACAAAAAAGGCTCTGAGCAAACACTCAGAGCCTTCTTTTCAAACCATGATTTATTACCAGATCTTCACACGATCTTCTGGTTTGATATACATTTTGTCGCCTTCTTTCACGTCAAATGCCTCATAGAACTCAGGCATGTTTGAAAGAATACCGATTACACGGTAGTGGCTTGGTGAATGAGGGTCTGTCATTAGGCGTGTACGTAACTCTTCATCACGATATTTACGACGCCAGATTTGTGACCAGCCCATAAAGAAACGTTGCTCGCCGGTATAGCCGTCAATCACTGGCGCTTTTTGATCACCCAGTGATAATTGATAGGCTGTATAAGCAACTGTTAAGCCACCTAAGTCACCAATATTTTCACCAAGTGTCAGCTCACCATTTACGCTTGCATCTTCAAACGGCTTGTACTCATTGTACTGAGCAACAAGTTGACCTGTGCGCTCTTCAAACTGTTTAAGATCTGATTCGCTCCACCAGTTACGTAAGTTACCGTCACCATCATATTTTGCGCCTTGGTCGTCGAAACCATGGCCTAGTTCGTGGCCAATTACCGCACCAATAGCACCGTAGTTTACTGCGTCATCGGCTTCTAGGTTAAAGAATGGCGGTTGTAAAATAGCTGCAGGGAATACAATTTCGTTATTCACTGGATTGTAGTAAGCGTTAACCGTTTGTGGTGTCATGTGCCACTCAGAGCGGTCTACCGGCTTACCTATTTTTGCAGTCATGTCTGCAAATTCCCACTCGCTGTAGCGAATGTAGTTACCAACGAGGTCATCACCTTTAATTTCAAGCGATGAGTAGTCTTTCCACTTATCTGGATAACCAATTTTAGGCGTGAACTTATCAAGCTTCTCTTTCGCAGCAAGTTTCGTTTCTGGGCTCATCCATTCAAGACCTTCAATCGCAACTGCGTAGCCCTTAATTACGTTATCAACCAGCTCTTCCATACGCGCTTTTGCTTCAGGCGGGAAGTTATCTTTAACGTATACTTTACCTAGAATTTCGCCTAATACACCATTAGAGGCATCAACGGCTTTTTTCCACAGAGGTGATTGCTCTGTCACACCACGAAGTGTTGTGCTGTAAAAATCAAAGTTAAGGTCTACTAGCTCTTTATTTAAAAGACCTGCGTAATTGCTCACAAAATGGAATTTAAGGTAGTTCTGCCATGTTGCTAAATCAGTATCGCTATAGATACCTGCAAATTTTTCTAGGTAGCTAGGCTGGCGAACGATTACGTCGTCAGTTTTAACGCCCGATGCATCAAAATACGCAGCTAAATCGAACTCACCCGTCAATTTATTCGCATCAGCAATGCTCATCTTGTTATAAGATTTGGTTGCATCACGGCTTTCAACGCGGCTCCACTGTGCATCAGCGATACTTGTTTCAAGTGCGATGATATTTTTTGCAGCAGCTTCTGCATCAGCAACACCCGCTTTGCTTAAGATAGCAGTAATGTATGCTTCATAGGCTGCGCGAATCTTGGTGAATTTTTCATCATCTTTTAAGTAGTAATCACGGTCAGGTAAACCTAGGCCTGATTGGTAAACATACATCGCGTTTTCGCTTGAGTTTTTCGCGTCGTTATTTACGTACCAACCAAATGGTAAGCTTCCGCCTTTAATACGTAACTCAGCCATTAATGTAACGAGGTCTGATTTATTCTTAACTGCGTCAACACTTTCAAGAATTGGCGTTAATGGTTTGATACCCGCAGCTTCGCGGCCCGCTTCGTCCATATAGCTGTTATAGAAAGCAGCTAATTTAGCTTCGTCAGAGCCTGGCTTAACATTTTTATTTGCTGCGGCTTTTTCGAGTACTTCTTTCATCGCTTTTTGCGAATCATCATAAAGCTGAGTGAATGAACCGTAGTTTGATTTATCACCTGGAATTTCTGTTTTTTCTAGCCATTCACCGTTAACGTGATAGTAAAAGTCGTCTTGTGCACGAACAGACTTGTCCATGTTCGCCAGTTCAATACCTGAATCTAAAGGTGCTTTTGCTTCAGTGACGGTTGCCGTTGCAGGTGTTTTAATTTCTTGTTCTTTTTCACCACAACCAACAAGACCAAGTGCAAGCGCAATACTTGCAGCGGTAAGTGTTACTTTTTTCATGGGAGTCCTGTACTTAATTGTTTTTGAAGTATCTATTGAAAAACCATAATAGCAGGTAGTTTTTCGCTTCCCCCATAATAAACCTCATATGCAAAACAATAAAATCGAATATGTAACAATTTTTATCAAAAAGGGATGAGCTGCATATTTGAACGATGAAACAAAAAATTAGAGGTTAAAAGATAGAAAATAGAAAATAGAAAATAGAAAATAGAAAATAGAAAATAGAGGTTAGAGGTTAGAGGTTAGAGGTTAGAGGTTAGAGGTTAGAGGTTAGCCACCTTCGCGCGAAATAAATTTCACGCCTACATTAAACCGTAGGCGTTATGCTTGCATGGCGTGTTTGCGCAGCAACGTCTCTTTAAAAATTCACGGCTAAAGCCCTTCCTACAAGTGACACACATCTCACACGTGGGAGGCGTTTTAACGCCGAGAAAGCAAACCTTTTCAGCGGTATTAAACATCCTTCACGGCTTAGCTCACATCCAACATCTCGCTTCTCGCAGCTCGAACTTCGTTGCTTATAACCTCTTCGCGCGAAATAAATTTCACGCCTACATTAGCTCGCATCTCGTACTTCGTAACTCGTTGCTTACAACCCTTTCACGGCTAAAGCCCTTCCTACAAGTGATACACATCACACACGTGGGAGGCGTTTTAACGCCGAAAAAGCAAACCTTTTCAGCGGTATTAAACATCCTTCTCGGTTTAGCTCGCATCTCGCTTTAGTACTTCGTTGCTTACAACCTCTTCGCGCGAAATAAATTTCACGCCTACATTAGCTCGCATCTCGTACTTCGTAACTCGTTGCTTACAACCCTTTCACGGCTAAAGCCCTTCCTACAAGTGA
>NZ_JACDWU010000048.1:0-10345 GCF_016464045.1 Pseudoalteromonas sp. bablab_jr011
ACTTAAGGAAAAACAAGTTATGGGGAAACCATTTTTGGCAGAGAGGGTACTTCGTAGATACTGTAGGGATAAATGAAGAAATAATAAGGCGGTATGTCAGGCACCAAGAAAAGGAAGAGGTGCAAGAGCAGGCGCAGTTAAAACTCCAGTAAACAACGCCCCCTTCTAGGGGGCTAATGCAAAGCCACCTTCTTTAGAAGGTGGATCTTTTATTAAATAAAAACCGCAGGATTTTCCAATTTCTTAAGCTGAGCATCTGTCGGTAAAAAGTCCGTGTTTATAAATTGCTCCACGCTCTCATGGCGTTCAAAAAACAGAATATCGAGTGAAAACCTATTGAGCCCATACAATCCTCGGTGAATCATATTGGCCGAAAAAATCAATAGATCACCTTTTTGTAGTGAGATAGTTTTACCACGGCTTAAAGAATCATAATTGTGAGCCCCTTGCTGCTCTAGCCTTACCGCTAATTCTTCTTCAGAATCCCAATTTTTATGACTCGCTGGTATTAACTCAATCCCATGTTCATTTTCAAATGCAATACGGCAATGCAGTACTTCAGGACCTGTTAGAGCTGATTGCTGTGCATTGATATCTAAATGATACTGCGAATCTCGGTGCCAATAATTATGTTGTTCTGGGTTGTAAGGATTAAAAAATAATTGGCTATTTAAAAACCGTGGTCTCGCGATGATTGAGGTAACCTGATTGAGCAATTGCGTTGAGTTTATAAAATGGAATAAGCTCAGTTTTTCATTTTCTGTTAACCATGGAGACGCTGTGAGTCCTGAACTATTAATAGCTTTAGTTTTATAAAAAAGAGAATTTTCGCGAAGCCAATTATTATGAAATTTATCTAAAATGGGGCGAATAGCAGATAAAGCAGAATCATTGTAAAGCCCCTTTACATGCATGTAACCGTGTTGCTTAAAAAAAGTATTTTCCATTGTGTTATCTATTAAGTAATGAACGTATTTGGCTACTCAGTTCAGGAAGCACTTGTTCTTCAAACCATGGATTTTTCTTTAACCAAATATTATTGCGTGGGCTTGGGTGTGGCAAAGGTAAATACTTAGGCCAATAATCACGCCACGATTTTACTAACTCTGTTAACGGCAACTGTTTGGTATGAGGTAAATGATACGCCTGTGCATACTTACCTAAAATGATAGTCAGCTCAACGTTGTTTAATTGGGCGAGGAGCTTTTCTCGCCAAGCAATAGCGCATTCCTTGCGCGGTGGTCGGTCGCCAGACTTACCTTTACCCGGATAGCAAAAGCCCATTGGTAAAATAGCGAAGTTTTGGGCATCGTAAAACTCGTCATCACTGACACCTAGCCAATTTCGTAATCGTTTTCCGCTGGCATCATTAAAGGGCACACCTGTTTCGTGAACTTTAACCCCGGGTGCTTGCCCCGCTATTAAAATGCGCGCATTGGCATTAAATTGAATAACGGGACGGGCTCCTAACGGTAACTCAGGTTCGCAGATCACGCATTTACTAACTTGTTCTAAGAGTGTTTGATGTTTCATTACTTAGTAAAAATCTGATCTATGCTTGTTTTGACCACACGGCAAGCTCGTTGCCACTGGGTTCTGTAAAGTGGAAGCGGCAACCTCCTGGGAAATCAAATAATGGTTTTATAATAACCCCGCCGTGGTTCTCAACTTGAGCTTGGGTTTCTTTAATATTGTTAGAGTAAAGTACCAATAACGCCCCGCCATTGCTCGTTAAACTGGTTAAGGGTGCTTGATAAAAGCCGCCATCAAGCCCTGCTGATTCACAGCTGAAGGCTGTATATTCGGGGCCATAGTCAGTAAATTTCCATTTAAATACCTGCTGGAAAAAAGTTTTGGTAGCGGTTAAATCTTTAGCGGCGAATTCTACATAATTTAGACTGTGGTGATTCGACATAATAGGTTCCTAGTTTATGCTGTGCTTAAGCGCCATTGAACAATGCAATGCGGTGCTATCAAATAACGGAATGGCGGTATCAGTGTGTTGAATTAGCAAGGCTATTTCGGTACAACCTAAAATGATTGCTTCTGCACCTTGTTGGTATAGTTGATTGATAATTCTCAAATAAGCGGCTTTAGAGTCTGGGTTTATGATACCTATACAGAGCTCTGTATAAATAATTTCATGGATCACCGCGCGTTCGTCTGGCTCAGGAATTAGCACTTCAATTCCAAATTTGTCACTGAGGCGCTGTGTATAAAAATCTTGCTCCATGGTAAATGACGTACCTAGTAATGCGACTTTTTTGTGTTTACTGGTTGTAAGCTGCTCTCCAACGGCATCGGCAATGTGTAAAAGAGGAATCGAGATAGCTGCTTGAACTTGCTCTGCAAGCTTATGCATGGTGTTAGTACAGATAAGCAAACAATCAGCACCCGCAGCCTCAACTTGCTGAGCCGCATTTATTAATATTTCTGCCATTTTAGGCCAGTTTTGCTGTTGTTGAAGCGTTGCTATTTCGGCAAAATCAAGGCTAACTAAGGTTATTTTTGCTGAATGTAAACCACCAAGCTTATCTTTAACTCCCTGATTTAAAAGTTGATAGTAGATCTGTGTCGACTCCCAACTCATACCGCCAATTAATCCGATTGTTTGCATTATAACTCCTTCTGCTGTGTGCATAACACCATAGGCTATTGTGTAAAACAAAGCTAGCAGATCATTATTTTACTAACTATGAAATCGGGTTTTAAATCGTTCCTTTATAAAATACGGTTACGCAAATGATAATCACTATCTTTTTGGTTTTGTCACTATATAATAATGCGTTTTCTTCTCGTTTAACTTTTTTTTAAGGGATTATCATGCACTCTCAGTCCTTACAAGCTGGGCAAGCTAAAGAACCAAGAGGCGCTAAAAAACGTTCACAGAGCCTGTCATATCGTGTTGCTGTGTTTTTTCGTTTTGTTGCTGCCATCTTAGGGGGTTATGTTTTTACCAGTGTATTTATCTCATTACTGGCGGTCTTATTGCCGCTAAATAAACTCGACAGTGTGTTGTTGACCACAACCTTATCGGTCTTTTTTTATTGCTGCGTGTTCATATGGGTGTTTGCAGTTAAGTCACTGAAGGTCGTTTGGATCACCATCTTACTAACGACAAGTCTGCAATTATTCGTACTGGCTTTGATTAAGGGATGGCTATGAAAGAGAATTTCTTCCGTTCAATGACGTGGTTACACACGTGGGTAGGTTTATTAGTTTGCTGGCTTTTATTTTTAATTTTTTTCGCAGGCACGTTGAGCTTCTTTAAAGACGAAATTAGTTTTTGGGCTAAGCCTGAAATCCATCAAGTACGTCATCAAGAACACCGTGTTGATTCACAAGCAAAGCAAATTAACGATGTGTTTGCAGATTTACAGCAAAAAGCACCTAACTCTCTTTCGTGGCGTATAAACATGCCCGACTCGCGAAACCCCGTTTTAAGTTATGGCTATGCAGAACCTAAGCAACCAGGTCAACGTCGTGCTCCGTTTAATTACACTCATATAGACCCAAATACACTGGAACCAGTTCCTGAGCCACGTGATACTAAAGGCGGCGGCTTTTTTTATCGTCTGCATTTTGATTTGCATTATATAGATGTGTTTACTGCGCGTATTCTTGTTTGTTTAGCTTCAATGTTTATGTTGGTTGCACTTGTCACGGGGGTCGTAATTCATAAGCGTATTTTTAAAGATATGTTTTCTTTTCGTCGTAATAAAGGCAGTAGAAGCTGGTTAGATGCGCATAACGTGTCGTCTGTTTTGGCGCTTCCTTTTCATATTATGATTACTTACACAGGTATCATCACACTGATTTTTATGTTGTTCCCTTACCCCGCAGAAACCGTGTATGAAGAGGGATTAAGTCAGATGTTTAATGAAGCCTTACCGGTTAATAAGCGCGCGGCGCCAACCGATGAACACCGCCCCATGGTGGCAATAAATCAGGTTTTAGATCAGATTTATACTAAGTACCCTAATGCCGATATAAGCCATGTATTCGTTCGTAATGCCAATACGGCGTCATCACAAATCGTTGTCTATCTGGCGACAGCTAAAGAGGTGGTCGATAATGGTCCTCGTTATTTATTTAATGGTGTAACAGGGCAAATAGACGCGCAATCAGGTGAAGACTGGAGTGCATCGGCACAATTTTACGACTCAATGACCGCGCTTCACAGTGGGCGATTAGCTGAGCCATTACTACGATGGCTGTACTTTTTATGTGGGGTTGCTGGCTGTGCCATGATTGCGACTGGTTGCATGATGTGGGCGAAGCGTTTAAGAGAGCGCATGAAGCCTGAACAATCAGCACACCGTGGCTTGAAACTTGTTGAAACGTTAAATTTAGCTACATTAATGGGCTTGCCCTTTGCAACGTGTGCATTTTTTATCGCGAACCGATTACTACCTATAGAGTTAGCCGCACGTGCCGATAAAGAGGTTCTAGCCTTTTTCTTAGCGTGGTTATTCATTGCTGTTTTGGCTTTGTTTGGACGTACTCAGTCACATTGGCGCTTAGCTGCGTGGTTAAATGCGGTGGCATGTTTTTCAATCCCTTTAATTAATGCATTTACAACAGAGGGAAATTGGATCAGCTATTTACTAACTCAGCAATGGGCGCTATTTGGCATTGATAGTGCGTTTATCTGCGCTGGTTTGATGTTTATTGTTCAAAGCAGAAAAATACCTAGCCATGGCAATGTAAAAGAAAAAGGCAATTTATTTAAAAACAGGCAGTTAAAGGAGCAACAAGGATGATGGAATTACTGCAATTTAGTCTCTGCTTTTTAGCGTTTAATTGTTTTTCACTTGCAAAGTTTAATCATTTTCGCGATGTATTTAAAAAGAAACTTACTGAAAAACAGCGATATAGATTTTTAACGATTGGCTGGATCACTATTTTACTAAGTTTAGGACTGAGTGTGATGAGTGAAGGCGGATACGGCGCATTATTATTTTGTGGTTATATGGCGCTAAGTGTTCTTATGCTTATGATTTTATATAGTTTTACGGTCTCATGGGTAAAACACATCAGCGCAATAAATGTGTCTGTTTTGGTTTTAAGTGGGCTTTCAGTGATGATTTTCTAGTTAAGTTAGTAAAAAACTGATCTCAAAAAAAAAGGGTAGGCAATGCCTACCCGAGCAGGGGATTAAATTGGGGATCACATGTCATGTTCAATTTAATGTCGCACAGTGTGCCTCTTTTCCATGACAATTGTGTTGCACATTCGTGATAGTTTAAAGACGCGTGTAAAGCCCCTTTACATACCTTCATGCTCAACAAAAATAAGCTCATCTGTTTTAAAGCCATATTGTCTGGCGGTATTTTTAAAGTCGTCTAGCTGCTCTTTGGTGACTGTCGGGGTTCTTGATAAAAACCATAAATACTCTTTGTTATAGCCAGTAATATACGCGTATTGGTAGTTTTGCTTATCGAGCTCAAAAATGACATAGGAGCTGTAGAATGGGCCAAAAAATGAGACTTCTAAATGACCAATGTCATTTTTACCGGCAAACTTAGCCTTGCCTTCTGCTTGTTCCCACTTTTTATCTGAGGTGTTATAGCCTCTATTAATAACTTTAACAGTGCCATCAGAGTTGACTGAGTACTGTGCGGTTATCCCTTCTAAACCGCGTTCAAATGAATGATCAAGGCGCGCTATTTCGTACCATGTTCCGGTGTACTTATTTAGTTCAAAATTATTAACGGGTTTTATGTTGTCAGGCACTCCTGTACAAGCCGATAACAGGGTCGTAAAGAAAAGTAGAAATATAAATTTTATGCTGTTTTGCACACGCTCGCTCCTTTTAAAATTAAAGAATTTAATACGTTAATAGCGGTAAATAAGTTTAATTACGTTAAACTACCTAAGCTTAGAATAGTTAAATAGAGAAAACCATGAAGATTTGGGTTGATGCAGATGCCTGCCCCGTTGTTATTAAAGAAATTTTATTTCGTGCTGCAGAACGAACGCAAACAGTCACTACATTAGTGGCTAATCATGCTATGCGTGTTCCGCCGTCTAAGTACATTTTTCGTCAGCAAGTATCGTCTGGTTTCGATATCGCCGATAACGAAATTGTTAAGCGAGTCGAAGCTGGTGATTTGGTTATCACGGGTGATATCCCGCTGGCAGCCGAAGTGATTGAAAAAAATGCACAGGCGTTAAATCCCCGCGGTGAGCTGTATACAACAGAAAATATACGTTCTCGCCTTAATGTGCGTGATTTTATGGACACAATGCGCTCAAGTGGTATCGAAATGTCGGGTGGGCCGCCACCGTTGAGCCAAGCTGACCGTCAGAATTTTGCTAATAACTTAGACCGAATTCTTGCTCAAAAATCATCATGATTCAGCAAGAACACACTTTACAGGGCTTTGGTGACAGTGCATTTAACGTTGCTGTGTACATAGAAAAACGTCCGCCGATGGTGCCTTGGCACAATATTGAACATTTACATGCTATGCAAATTGGTCAAATAGATGACATTAATCAGGCTTGTGGAAATGGCTGGCGAAAAGTCTTTAATGTGTATGCAAAAGTGCTGTTTGCGCTGCCGAGCGAATATTTTCAGTTTGCTAAATGTTCTGCCAATTGGCAAACCTATCGTGATACGCGTTTACTCCAAGCACACAGTCACACAGCGTTGCTGTTTAGCCCTCCTGTATTTGACAACACGGATAAATTACACATTATCGCAGGGCGCACGTATGCAAAAAGCCTTGTTCAATCAGGTTTATTATCTAGCCAGCTCACTTGGCTTGATGAAGAGTTTGCCTTTAATAAGCAAGATAAGGTGATTGTGTGCCCCTATTTTGATTATAGGCAATTAAGTAATATTAAAATTGCGCGGCTTAGTCAGTTGGTTGCAGATATTTTCGCGTAAAAGTCTGCCTTATCATTGCGTTATTTGGCTTGCAAACTAAGCTTTAAGGTAATGTAAAACGGACTACACTTTATATGAAAATCCTTGTCGTTGATGATATGCCCTTAATGCGTCATGTTTTGATAAACATGCTACGTAGCCTTGATTACAACGACATAACAGAAGCAACGGATGGTTCGCAAGCGTTAGAGTTGTTAAAAAAGCAGCATTTTGATTTAGTTATCACTGATTTACATATGCCTAAAATGGATGGAAAGTGTTTACTTAATCACATTCGCGAAACCCCCGAGTTTGACGATTTACCCGTTCTTATGGTGACGTGTGAGGATAGCAAGCAAACAGTCACTGACATGATTGCCGCTAAAGTCAGTGGTTTTATCATTAAGCCATTTTGTCTCAACACGCTGCAAAAACAGCTAAGTAGAATCGTTAAACCTGCGTAATAAACCGAATAAGCCTGGAGTTAATTACGATGAAGAACTGGCCAGCCACACTCTGTTTATTTTTCACATGGGCAGCACTGGCTGAATCACAGCCATTAACCTTGTATACCGAATCATTTCCTCCTTATAATTTTGAGGAACATAATCAACCGACGGGTATTAATACTGAAATAGTTGAGACGCTTTGTAAGCACGCAAAATTAAAATGTGTTATACAGGTGTTGCCTTGGAGACGAGCGATGTCAAAAACGCTTGAGCAGCCGTATTCTGGTATTTTTTCAACGTCTCGAACAACACAAAGAGAAGCTCAGTTTCAATGGGTTGGTCCACTGGTGTCGGGGCAATCTTGTTTATATAGGTTAAGTGAGCGCACAGACATTGAGCTGACAAGTTCACGCTTGTTAACTAATTACACAATTGGCGTATCACGCGGCGATGTTTATCAAGCCGTACTTACAGACTTACAGTTAGTTGAAGGGCATCATTTTTTAACCTACTCAGGTAAATTTGAAGAGTTAAATATGTTTAAACGTGGTAAGCATGATTTATTAATTGGCTCTTCCATGACGCTTGCAACACAATTACAAAAAGTGGCTTTAAGCCCTGAGCAAGTGATACCTGTGCTTGAACTTAACCACCCTGCTTTAGGGGGAAACTATTTGGCTTTAAATAAATCTGCTCCAGCTAGTGTGGTCAGCGCACTTCAGCGCGCACTCGATACCATGAAAGAAAATGGGCAAATAGCTCCCATTGTTGAAAAGTTTGTCCCTGCTAATAAGTACCCTCATGTGCAAACCTCTCCTACGGTTGATAGGTGTTTTTACGGTACGGCTGTTTATTAATAATCGGGTGCTGTTTACGAATTCAATCGCGTTTTTTTTGCCCTCGGTAGCAAAACCATTGTTTACAGTGACTTTGCTTTTTATAGTGAATAAAACAATAAAATGAGAAATAACCATGAATCCAACGCCACTACTAAAAGGGCTTGTGTTAGCGGTATGCTTAGGCGCTGCTGGCACGACACAGGCTTACGACCGTATCACAGGGCATAACTTTGCCAGTCGCTCAGAAGTTATTGCGCAATCAGGTATGGTTGCAACGTCGCAGCCATTAGCCACACAGGTTGGCTTACAAGTGTTAAAAGACGGGGGCAATGCCATTGATGCAGCAATTGCAGCCAACGCCGTACTCGGGCTTGTAGAGCCGACAGGGTGTGGTATAGGTGGCGACTTGTTTGCCATTGTTTGGGACAATAAAAGCAAACAGTTATATGGCTTGAATGCATCTGGCCGCTCACCGAAAAGCCTGACATTCGACACCTTAAAGGCACAAGGCGATATGATCCCCGCCTATGGTCCGTTGCCTGTTTCTGTGCCAGGCGCTGTGGATGGCTGGTTTGAATTACATACTAAGTTTGGTAAAACACCGATGAAAACCTTACTTCAGCCAGCAATTGATTATGCTGAAAAAGGCTTTCCCGTTTCTGAATTGATTGCCTATTACATGCAAAAAAGTGTTGATGCGCGTGGAAAATACCCTGGGTTTAAAGACGTATACATGCCAAATGGGGCGATGCCAGAAAAAGGCGATATTTTTAAAAATCCTGCCCTTGCAAATACCTATCGTAAAATAGCGAAGGAAGGACGTGATGCTTTTTACAAAGGGGATATTGCAAAAGAAATTAGCCGTTATATGAAAGAAAATGGCGGTTATTTATCGTACGACGACTTAGCTTCACACCACAGTGAATGGGTTAAACCTGTCAGTGCAGATTACCGCGGTTATACGTTATGGGAATTACCGCCCAACGGCCAAGGCATCGCCGCTCAGCAAATTCTAAATATATTAGAAGGATACGATATTAAAGGTATGGGTTTTGATAGCCCTGAGTATGTTCACACGTTTGTTGAGGCAAAAAAACTGGCCTTTGCAGACCGCGCTAAATATTACGCCGATCCTGCGTTTAATACTATTCCCGTGCAGACCTTGATTTCTCAGCAATATGCCGATGAAAGACGCAAGCTGATTGACCCAAATAAAGCGGCAAAACGTGATCATGCGGGCCCAGTAGAAGGCGATACTATTTACCTGACGACGGCCGATAAAGACGGCAATATGGTGTCATTAATTCAAAGTAATTATCGTGGTATGGGCTCAGGTATGACCCCCGCTAAACTGGGCTTTGTATTGCAAAACCGAGGAGAAATGTTTGCACTTAAAAAAGGCCATATGAACCAATATGAGCCGGGTAAACGTCCGTTCCATACGATAATTCCAGCCTTTGTGACCAAAGATGGCAAGCCATACATGAGTTACGGAGTAATGGGCGGTGCGACACAACCGCAAATGCATGCGCAAATCTTAATTAACATGATTGATTTTGGCATGAATTTACAAGAAGCCGGTGACGCTCCACGTATTCTGCACAGTGGCTCATCACAGCCTACAGGCGAAATTATGGAAGACGGGGGCGTTGTGAGTTTAGAATCAGGTTTTTCGATGGAAACTCGCCGTGAGCTGATGAAAAAAGGCCACACTTTGCAAGACGCTGTTGGACCATATGGCGGTTATCAAGCTATCTTAAAAGACCTTAAAACAGGGGTGTACTATGGCGCATCTGAAACCCGCAAAGACGGCCACGCCGCAGGGTATTAAGGCAATATAAGGTAATAAATCATTGCGTTGCAATTGATTGATGACGCGGCTTAAAGCCGCGTCTAACTCTCGCTGTGAGACTCGCTTTGCGTGGCTTATAAGTTATCGACATACCTACCTATATACCTATCTATCTACCTACCCCAGTAAGACTGACTTTAGAGGTGAACCGTACTTCGTGTGCGAGCGTGCGTGTGTTGCACGATATATAATACCATTCCGCAAAAATACTTAATCATTTTGAGTGATTAAACCAGTCGCTACCTACGTTAAAAATTTCTGATTTAGAACAACTAAATAACTAAATTTTTGCCTTGTTATCAACGCGGTTTTATTGCCTCAAAATAGACCA
>NZ_JACDWU010000006.1:0-204 GCF_016464045.1 Pseudoalteromonas sp. bablab_jr011
GGCCCTAAACCACCTACTTCAGTAGGTGGTTATCATCATTTAGGCTTTGCCTGAAAAAATACTCATGTTAATTCCTTACTTGATTTTTAGCGAAGTCATATAAGGAAAAAACATGAGTAGATACGAGAAAGCATCGCATGTGTATTGGCGATGTCAATATCATATAGTCTGGACACCAAAGTATAGGTTCAGAATATTGAAGAA
>NZ_JACDWU010000049.1:0-353 GCF_016464045.1 Pseudoalteromonas sp. bablab_jr011
CGCTTAATGCAGATCAGTTAAGCATATTTTTATGATCACTTGACTGATCTTTTCATAGCTTCACAATCCGATATTAGAAATAGTATCGGATTTTTTTTATGTCTCTAATTCAACACTTTGATGATATGTCCTCCTTTTTAGATGATGTACATACACTCGACAAACTTAAGCAGGTTCTTGACCCTGATATTCTTGAACAAGCATTTGAACATGCGGGAGTTGCCACTGTTCGTAAAAGGCGGTTACCGCTAGAAGCTATTATGTGGTCTGTAATTGGTATGAGTTTATTCCGAAACGAAACTGTGTGGGATATTGCTAACAGACTCGACATATCCTTGCCTGGAAAAAACAAA
>NZ_JACDWU010000050.1:0-5043 GCF_016464045.1 Pseudoalteromonas sp. bablab_jr011
ATTGAAGGAAATTTCCTAATCCATTGAACCAAGTAACCATTAACCTGTTCCCAAAAATCTCACCAGCCCCCACCTAACTTCAGGTTAAACCTTCCCCTAACCGGAAGGTCAAGAGAAGTCGATAGATTTTTTGTATGATATGTGACCGTATAACAAGTATACCACCCCAAATAGAACCTGAATGATTCGACATAACTGTTCCTTACGACTACCTTATCCATTCCAGATCGAAACCCCAGAGTCACGATTCAAAAAGTCACAATGCCATACAAGAGACGATGATAGCTCAGTTTCTAGTGCTGTTCGCCAGGAAGTTTAATCACGACCATTTTTTCTTCGCTCATGTCGTGCATGGTGTAGGCGATCCCCCCGACGTTGTAGCCCGATTGCTTACGCCCGGCAAAAGGCATCCAATCCACACGAAAGGCCGTGTGGTCGTTAACCATAACAGCTGCTGCTTCCAGCTCATGCTGTGCTCTTAAGACTACATTGAGGTTATCGCTAAATACCGATGCCTGGAATGAATACGGCACATCGTTGGCTCTGGCGAACGCTTCTTCGATGTTATCGTAGCTATACACGCAAACCACCGGCCCAAAAATCTCAAGCTGCGACACCTTCAGTGAGTCATCAGGATTATAGATTACTGTGGGTGCATAGAGTGTTTCAGAAAGTGCTTTGCCGCCGCATAAAATGTCTGCGCCGTTAGCCTTGGCTTCTTCAACCCATTCTTCGACTCGTTTGCATTCGGCTGGACGAATCAGTGGTCCACAGTCGGTATTAATATCGCGAGCATCACCAACTACCAATTGTTCCGCGTGCTCAGCCAACTGAACGGCAAGCCGCTTTGCAATACTCTTATGCGCATAAATTCGCTGTACCGAAACGCAAACTTGACCTGAGTGATAAAAACCACCTTTGGCCAGCAAAGGAATCATCGAACTAAAATCTGCTGTTTCATCCACGACGACGGGAGCTGCGCCACCATGCTCCAGTGCACAACGCGTACCGGGTGCTAGCTGACTGCGCAGGTACCACCCAACTTTGGCTGAGCCTATAAAAGAGAAAAAAGCGGTACGTGGATCACTGACTAGGCGCTCAGAATATTTACGATCAGCCACAAAAAAACGACACCACTTTTCGTCAAGCCCTGCTTCATGCAGTAACTGTACAAAACGCTGCGCACTTAACGGGGTATCGTTTGCTGGTTTTATCATAACTGGGCAACCCACTGCCACTGCAGGTGCGACTTGATGCACGATTAAGTTGAGTGGGTGATTAAAAGCAGAGATTGCCACGACTGGACCAATGGGTTCCCTATAGGTGAAAGCCATACGTCCTGAACCCGCCGATGTTAAATCCATTGGGATTTGATTACCCCTAAGGTGCAATAGTTCTTTTACGCAAAGCTCCACTCCATCAATTGCACGGGTCACCTCCACCTTGGCATCTTTAAGCGGTTTGCCACCTTCACTGGCAATCAATAAGGCTAGTTCATCCGCTTCTTGGCGCATTAGTTCTGCGCAACGCATAAGAATAGCGCTACGTTCATGAGCTGCCAGATGCTGAGACTTATCTTTGTGCAAATCACTAGCTTGCTGAAGATAGGCATCCAACTCGCTCCACTCAGTCTTTTCTACTTCACCTATAGGTTCTTGATTAAGAGGGTTTAGGACAGTAATTTTGCTCATAATAGACACGCCTTGGCTGCAAGCTCATCAATAAGGACCCGTTGATTTTCTGAATAGTCTACTGGCACGTCTATAAGGTGAACACCACCTTCATTGAAGGCTTTATCAAAAGTACCAATGAATGAATCGGCACTTTCTATACGATGCGCTTTAGCACCATATGATTCGGCATATCGCACAAAATCGGGGTTGTTAAACTCCAAGCCCCAATCACTAAAGCCTGCATCTTGCTGTTTCCAGCGGATCATGCCATAAGAGCTATCATTGAGTATCATTACAACCAAATTTAGTTTCAAGCGTAATGCGGTCTCTATCTCTTGAGAATTCATCATAAAACCACCATCACCACAGATGGATAATACTCTTTTTTCCGGGTTAAGCATGGCCGCCATCATAGCAGAAGGTAGACCAGCACCCATTGTTGCCAGTGCATTATCCAACAGCACAGTATTAGGTTTATATGCTTTATAATTACGGGCATACCAAATTTTATAAACACCGTTATCAAGTGCAATAATGCCCTCCTCTCCCATGACCTTACGGGTATCAGCCACAAATCGTTGCGGCATCAGTGGGAACGCATCACTCTCGCTTTCTTCGGCCACATGGGCTTCGATTTCCTGACGGATACGTTTAAAGTAATCCATTTCGGCACAACGCCAGCCCTCTAGTTTTTGGCTGAGGCGCTTAACCGAACGGCCGATATCGCCTACAACTTCCAATTGTGGGAAGTACACCTCATCAACCTGTGCCGCACGATAATTAAGATGAATCACCGTCTTCCCTTCCGGCGTCATAAAAAAGGGCGGTTTTTCAACTACATCATGACCAATATTAATAACCAGGTCGGCACGCTCAATCGCGCAGTGCAGGTAATCACCGGTGGATAGCGCTGCGGTTCCCAAAAAATATTCGCAACGCTCATCTATTACCCCTTTACCCATTTGCGTATTGAAGCAGTAAATGCCGGTACTCTCCGCGAATTTAACCAGCGCCTCACAGGCACTCTGACGATTCGCTCCGGCCCCCAGTAAAAGCAGTGGCATTTTCGCTTGCTTAATCAAAGACACAGCCTGGTCCAGAACCGCGTCGTCAGCCACCGCATAGTGACGTACACTAGGCTCTAGCACACAGGTATCAGTTTCTTCAGCCGCAATATCTTCCGGTAGCTCGAGTAAAATAGCGCCCGGGCGTTCCTCTTCTGCGCGACGAAACGCTTCTCGTACCAGCGAAGGAATGGTATTGCCGTGAACAATTTGTTTGCTCAATTTACAAATAGGTTCAAACAGTTTCACCACGTCTATGATCTGAAATTGCCCTTGCTTTGATTTTTTTATCGGCTTTTGCCCGGTGATCATGATCAAGGGGAAGGCGCCTAAGTGCGCATACGCAGCAGGCGTAGCAAAATTCGTCGCGCCAGGGCCTAGTGTGGCCATACAAACCCCTGCTCTACCCGTTAAACGGCCATAAGTGGCAGCCATAAATCCAGCGCCCTGCTCATGACGAGTTAATACCAGTTCAATGCTCGATGTCCGCAGAGACTCCAGTACGTCAAGATTCTCTTCTCCAGGGACAGCGAAAATATGTTTAACACCTTCTTTTTCCAATGCTTTGACTAAGAGGTCTGAGGCTTTCATAAATTCTCCTTTGAATTTTTCTGCTGTGAATTGGTTTAATTGATTTATTGAAACTCAGTTAATGCTTCGACTCAGGATACAGATCATCCATTGGGCAGGATTTACCACTGTTTTGCACAATTCGGACATGATAGCGTTCAAGTATGTCCTTACGCCTTTCGGATACCCCGTAGACAAATAATAACACACATGAAGATATGTTCAAGTGTTTATTTTTAGAGTGCTTTTTGCTTGGGGTCTTCTAGGCATTCAGCAAGGCGCGCCGGTGTCTCTCTAGATTAATAGCCAAAAAAAGCCTACCCCTTGAAGGCGTAGGCCGGCGCGCACTCACATGTTCAGTCAATCGTCGTGTCTGTCCTCCGAAATGTGAACCGCCATGTCCTGGAGTACCTGGCTGACGTGCTGGTCGGCAATGCCGTAGAAGATGTGCTTGGCTTGGCGCTCGCCGCGCACGAGGCGCTCGCCGCGCACGAGGCGCTCGCCGCGCACGAGGCGCGCGCCGCGCAACAGGCGCAGGTGATGGCTGACCAAGGACTGCGACAGGTCTAGCGAGCCAGCAATGTCGCCCACTGCGACCGATCCGCGCATGCACTGCAACAGGATTTTCAATCGCGATTGGTCGCCCAGCAGGCGGAAGGTCTCTGCCAGAACAGCGACGTCACTTTGCGATAGTGCGAGGACATCAGTGGTCGTGCCGTGGTTAGAGGTCGAACATTGCACAATAGCGGCGCTGGTGGTTTTGCGGGATGTCATGGATTCAAACCCTCAAGTGAACTGCGAACCGTCTAGCACGGCCTCAATGCTTGTGACCGGGAGCGGAGTGGTCATGGTCATGATTGTGCTCACTGTGGTCGTGGCCGCTGTGGTCCTGACGGCCTGTCGTGGGTTGCAGGCTGCAGATGTTCTCGTCAGCCTCCGAGTTCCAGTCGATTCCGACTGTGGCGTGTTCGATGCTGAACTGCTCTCGCAGCACCGCCTCGACGCGCTTGACCACAGCTCGCGCCTCCTCGTCCACGTTGGGTCGAACGTGTAGCGTGGCCATCGTGCGACCGGAAGTGAGTTGCCACACGTGAACATGGCTGACAGCCGCCAGGCCGGGCACAGTGCTCATCAGGCCTTGTTCCACCTTTTCCGGCGAAGCGTCCTCTGGCGCACCCTCCAACAGGATATGGATCGACTTGGCCAGGAGCTTCCAGGCGCTGCGCAGAATCAACGCCGCTACTAGAACCGACAGGATGGGGT
Source organism: Pseudoalteromonas sp. bablab_jr011 (assembly GCF_016464045.1). NCBI lineage: Bacteria > Pseudomonadati > Pseudomonadota > Gammaproteobacteria > Alteromonadales > Pseudoalteromonadaceae > Pseudoalteromonas > Pseudoalteromonas sp. bablab_jr011. The sequence goes on from NZ_JACDWU010000050.1 coordinate 4,571, forward strand.
CGATCGGAGTCCAGCCGGTGAAGTAGATGACGATCGCTGCAACGATGGCGCCGACAGAGCCGAGCAGGTCACCCATCACGTGGAGGATGGCACCTTTCACATTGACGTGATCGGTTTCTCCGCGGGTCATGATCCACAACACCAGAACGTTTACCAACAATCCAAGCACGGCGACGATCATCATCGGGCCGGCGAGGATGACGGGCGGCGCCTGCAGCCGCTCCCACGCCTCGTAGGCGATCCATGCCACGATCACAAAGAGCGTCACAGCGTTCAGGAAGCCGGCGATGACCTCGAACCGAAGGTAGCCAAAGGTGCGCTTGCTGTCAGCTGGTCGGCGCCCGAACCGGAATGCCGCGTATGCCAGAGCCAGCGCTGCTGCATCGGTCAGCATGTGGCCCGCATCGGCCAGAAGGGCCAGCGAGCCCGACAGCACGCCGCCGACAGCCTCCACGATCATGAAGCCGAAGATC
>NZ_JACDWU010000051.1:0-267 GCF_016464045.1 Pseudoalteromonas sp. bablab_jr011
CCCCTGAGTTTCGGATTTATCAACTTGATTAGATCGTTAACGGGGGTGGTTGCGTGCTTTTTAGTGAGTTCGCGCAAGTTACTCAGAAATATTAACGTGTTAGATTTACTCGGTTTAATGAGCAGCTTTCCTTTGTACTTCCTATGGTTAAAGCCTAGGAAGTCAAAACCACGGCTAATGTGAGTAATGTGCGTTTTCTCTTCGGAGAGCGTTAAGCCTCTGTGTGCTAAGAAGTCAGCAATCAACGGTTTGATATCGTTCTCCAGC
>NZ_JACDWU010000052.1:0-2940 GCF_016464045.1 Pseudoalteromonas sp. bablab_jr011
TAAATGCGCGTGATTACAATCGCCAACTGGTTGAAGCGATGATCAAAGTGAAGGCGCTAAATAAGATCAACACCCTTGGTCTGCCTAAATATCAGTAAGTTAAGTGAATTTGTTAGAGAGTTGCATTTGATCAACAAGGCCTCACACAACTCTCTTTTTAGATTTAACGAATAAAAGCTACAGATAGTGTCAATATAAATAGTATTGTTATAGTCAGTACCAATATAGATATCACCAATATAGATATCACCGATATAGAGAGTACCAATATAGACGTTGAATATCCGTAGTTTTAATTTATAGCTTTGTGCCTTATTCTCAAACAGCACTATCAAATCTTGCGCTGTGCAACTTGTCTCACCTTATCTGTTGACGAGATGGCACTTTGGATATGTGCTGCAATCATAATGACTTTATTTAAATTTGCCTACAAACTAGCCCATTGTTGTTTCAGTCCTATTAGATGAACAACACCTAAAGATAAACAAATAATTGAACTCCAAATCCAAAACTCGGGAGTTCGACCTTGGGGTGACTTTACAAACAAAAAACCGACGATGCCCCGGGCAATATAAATGAACGTAATTAATATAAGCGCTATACGCGTTAATGGGAGTTTGAAAATAATCCCAGCAGCAGAAAACGCATACATTGACCACATTGAGAGCACGAGTGTAATGCCACTGGTTATAAGGGTTGGTTTTATACTACCTTGCTCAGATAGTAGCGCCATTTGTTCCCCCGCACCAAAAAAGCGATACCACGGTGCGCCAAAATAAATACATCCAAGATGCAAAATTGCAACGATTCCACTTAATACACCTGCAATAATAAGAAATATATTCATGCTTTTAAAATCTCCTTGTAAACAACTCAATAGTCATAACAGAAAAACAATAGCATTAAAAAGTGAATAAAAATTTTAAATATTTTCGTGCTTATTTAACTTCTATTCGCCTAAATATTGCACAAGCCCTGCAAGTAAAAATGCCAACCACAGTAATGAGACTATTGCAGAAAATAACAAAGATGGTTTAACTGGCTTCCGTCTACATAAAGTCTTAATAGTGCTTAGAACACTTATAATGCCTATAAACGGAAAGCACAAAACTGTTAGTACTACCCTCAAGCTTGGCTCTGCAAAAAATAAAGAGAAAAAACTAGAACCTTTATCTTCGAACTGTTCAAGTTTTAATGTTATATAGTAAATATAAATGGGCAAACTAAAAATAATAAATATTACAGCAAGAGAAAAATAAAGTTGATACATAGGCTAGACATCCTTTTCTAACTAAAACTAAATAATGGAATAATCAATTTGAGAAAAAACAGGGATAAAACCTTCTCATATTATCCACGGAATACTTTTGAAATGGATTAATTCTTACCTTAATATCACCTTCATCGAATAATCCTGTAGAATTGGCGACATGATAAATTTGTTCAATAATACATTCTTCATGATGGGATTTCAGGATACTTTCAGAGCAGTCCATTATAAAGTGTGGCATTAGTTCTCCTAACTAACATTTTTATTTTAACAACTTGCTAAAAAATGAGTTAAATGTGCTCAAAATAAAGAGCAGTATTAAAAGAAATTTACACCTCAAAACCTTTTCTTAGAATACGTCGTAATCATCTCAGTAGATTAGCGGTTATTTTGTCTCTGTTACAGATAAATATTAATAATTAGGCAATTATATTTTTCAGCATCAGAAAGCTTATCCGCATTTAATACAACGCCTGCAAGGTTCGCGACTGTGCCACCTGCAAATTTGCTACAAATGCAGTTACCATCATTACACGCTTCTTTTATATAAATTAAATACTAAGGCCATTGCACTTGCTCTATAACGTAACGATATGACGCCAATGCTTTATAGATCGATATTAATATTGGCTGTTTTTTATAAACTACGTGAAATATAAATACGGGTAATTGCCAAATAACAACTATGCTAATCTGTATCACTAAAGCGATAAACACAAACTCTGTATTACCTAAGAAAAACAACAGCAACAGACTGCTATTTAATAGCAAAAACACCCACACACTGCGCAGTGCTGCCTTTTTCAGGGTTTGTAATTGCTGCTGATTCAAATCTGACACCATCAGACTTGTTACACCCAAACATCATTCGCTGCGGTCAGTTCACCACCAGCTTCACCGGTATTTACCACGCCTTTCGGCTCAACAAGCATAATTTTACATTCAGTCTTCGCGTGGGGTTTATGTTCAACCCCCTTAGGGATTACAAACATTTCACCCGACTCTAAATGTACAATGCCATCTCTAAATTCGATTTCTAGCTCGCCTTCAATAACAATAAACACTTCATCAGTATCAGGGTCAAATTCACCTTCAACTTTAGCGAGTTTAAATTGATAGTCGTTCATTTCTGCAATTACTCGCGGTGACCAATGTTCAGTAAATTTAGAAAACTTCTCTTTAAAATTAATTGCTTTGTAAGTCATAAAATCCCTATGTATAAATTTAATTTGAGGGTCGAATAAATCTAAAGACTCATCTCATTTATCTCTGTAATCTTTGCTTTCAGTGACAATTAAGCTCTGGATATACGCTTTATGTCGTCTTGAGGTTTTGCATATAACGCCCCAAAAAAAGAGGCTATACTATTACTCTTCTTAATGGCTCTAATTGATGCAGATAGCGAGTGAATGTGTCCTTAGGTCTCTCTAAATTATTTGCCGCAAGTACCCTAGATGCCATACCTCTGTGATTACTGCCATGAGTTAACAAATGGATTAGAATCTCTGCCACTGACATCTGCCCTGTATCCAGGGTGAGAGCATACTTTGTTAACAAGTATTAACCAAAGATAAGCTCAGCCCTGAATTCATCGTCAAAACTAGCCCTAACACACTTACTGCGTATCGAGTCTTTACGGCCTTTGTGCTGTTTTACCAGGTTGCGAACAA
>NZ_JACDWU010000053.1:0-1221 GCF_016464045.1 Pseudoalteromonas sp. bablab_jr011
CCACGGCGGGATCGCACTTTGTAAAAAGGCTTTAACATCCGCCTCTTTTCTGATCTAATAACGCCCACATTGTCACTATCTACTTGTTAATTATGTCGTTATTTAGCCACCTTGAACTTGTGGAAGATAAGCGTTCTTTCATCAATCAACATCATGACCTTACTGATGTCTTATTTCTTATCATTTCGGCGGTTTTATCTGGTTGTGAAGGCTGGAAAGATATCGAAGTGTTTGGACACAGCAAGCTGTCTTGGCTCCGACAGTTCAGAGCATTTAAACATGGTATTCCAACGCGACATAGTATTGCTCGTATTCTTAAAACAGTGGAAACTGACTCTCTGATTTTGGCCCTGCTTAGTTGGGTTAACGAGCAACGAACTCAATCTGACAAGCCAATTATTGCATTTGATGGGAAAACTCTGCGTGGTGCCAGTAAAAAGCGTGAGGATAACTTACACTTGGTGTCCGCTTTTGATTGTGAATCTGGTTTAACTTTGTATCAGCGTACCGTAGAAAGTAAATCTAACGAGATCCCAGCAGTTAGGGCCTTATTAGATGTGCTCGATATTTCAGACTCTATCATCACACTAGATGCACTACATTGTCAGAAAGCGACACTCTCAGCACTGACTTCAAGAGATGCGGACTATTTGGTTCAGGTCAAAGCAAATCAGAAAACGCTTTATAAAGCAGTCGCTTCATGTTTTGAAAAAGCTTTTGAAGAAGAGGGAGATTTGCCTGAGGACGTACAAACCAGCAATGGGCATGGACGTCAGGAAACACGGATCACTTACGCTCTAAAAGCAGACAAACTGCCTAAAGAGATAAAAGAAAAATGGCCAGGGCTTACTTCGTTGGTCGCAGTCGAAAGGCACAATAAGTCCGACTCAATAATAAAAATAGACACGCACTTTTATGTTACTTCTGTCGAGCCAGATGCACAGATGTTGCAGAAAGCAATCCGCCATCATTGGCACATAGAAAATCAGCAGCACTGGGTGTTGGATGTCGTCTTTAAGGAAGACGCTTGCCAGATAAGCGAGCCGATTTCGGCGGAGAATATGGCGCTGTTCAGACGGGTTGTTCGCAACCTGGTAAAACAGCACAAAGGCCGTAAAGACTCGATACGCAGTAAGTGTGTTAGGGCTAGTTTTGACGATGAATTCAGGGCTGAGCTTATCTTTGGTTAATACTTGTTAACAAAGTATGCTCTCACCCTGC
>NZ_JACDWU010000054.1:0-3100 GCF_016464045.1 Pseudoalteromonas sp. bablab_jr011
AAATCTACTTTAGTATACTAACTTCTGTCTGTTACGCTGTCATAAAACGCGTTTGGCGTTGTATGGTTAAGCCTCACGGGTAATTAGTACAGGTTAGCTTAATGGCTCACACCACTTCCACATCCTGCCTATCAACGTTGTAGTCTTCAACGGCCCTTCAGAGACTTTAAAAGTCTAGTGAGAACTCATCTCGAGGCCTGCTTCGCGCTTAGATGCTTTCAGCGCTTATCAGTTCCGAACGTAGCTACCGGGCAATGCCATTGGCATGACAACCCGAACACCAGCGGTTCGTTCACTCCGGTCCTCTCGTACTAGGAGCAACCCCTCTCAATTCTCAAACGCCCACGGCAGATAGGGACCGAACTGTCTCACGACGTTCTAAACCCAGCTCGCGTACCACTTTAAATGGCGAACAGCCATACCCTTGGGACCGACTTCAGCCCCAGGATGTGATGAGCCGACATCGAGGTGCCAAACACCGCCGTCGATATGAACTCTTGGGCGGTATCAGCCTGTTATCCCCGGAGTACCTTTTATCCGTTGAGCGATGGCCCTTCCATTCAGAACCACCGGATCACTATGACCTACTTTCGTACCTGCTCGACGTGTCTGTCTCGCAGTTAAGCTGGCTTCTACCATTACACTAACCGTACGATGTCCGACCGTACTTAGCCAACCTTCGTGCTCCTCCGTTACTCTTTGGGAGGAGACCGCCCCAGTCAAACTACCCACCAGGCACTGTCCGTAACCCCGATTAGGGGCCAACGTTAGAACATCAAAACTACAAGGGTGGTATTTCAAGGACGGCTCCACAAAGACTAGCGTCTCTGCTTCAAAGCCTCCCACCTATCCTACACATGTAGGTTCAATGTTCAGTGCCAAGCTGTAGTAAAGGTTCACGGGGTCTTTCCGTCTAGCCGCGGGTACACAGCATCTTCACTGCGATTTCAATTTCACTGAGTCTCGGGTGGAGACAGCGTGGCCATGGTTACACCATTCGTGCAGGTCGGAACTTACCCGACAAGGAATTTCGCTACCTTAGGACCGTTATAGTTACGGCCGCCGTTTACCGGGGCTTCGATCAAGAGCTTCGTCCGAAAACTAACCCCATCAATTAACCTTCCGGCACCGGGCAGGTGTCACACCGTATACGTCATCTTGCGATTTTGCACAGTGCTGTGTTTTTAATAAACAGTCCCAGCCACCTGGTCACTGCGGCTCCAATCAGCTTAAAGAGCAAGTCTCATCACCAATCGGAGCGTACCTTCTCCCGAAGTTACGGTACGATTTTGCCTAGTTCCTTCACCCGAGTTCTCTCAAGCGCCTTAGTATTCTCTACCTGACCACCTGTGTCGGTTTGGGGTACGATTCGGTATAATCTGAAGCTTAGAGGCTTTTCCTGGAAGTATGGCATCAACAACTTCACACCCTTAGGTGCTCGTCTCGTGTCTCAGTCTTAAGAGTCCGGATTTTCCTAAACTCTCAACCTACTCACTTTCACATGGACAACCAACGCCATGCTTGCTTAGCCTGCTCCGTCCCCCCATCGCAATTATACCAAGTACGGGAATATTAACCCGTTTCCCATCGACTACGCCTTTCGGCCTCGCCTTAGGGGTCGACTTACCCTACCCTGATTAACATGGGATAGGAACCCTTGGTCTTCCGGCGTGCGGGTTTTTCACCCGCATTATCGTTACTCATGTCAGCATTCGCACTTCTGATACCTCCAGCAACCCTCCCGGGTCACCTTCAACGGCTTACAGAACGCTCCCCTACCACTCAAAATAAATTTTGAATCCGCAGCTTCGGTGCATAGTTTAGCCCCGTTACATCTTCCGCGCAGACCGACTCGACCAGTGAGCTATTACGCTTTCTTTAAAGGGTGGCTGCTTCTAAGCCAACCTCCTGGCTGTCTGGGCCTTTCCACATCGTTTCCCACTTAACTATGACTTTGGGACCTTAGCTGGCGGTCTGGGTTGTTTCCCTCTTCACGACGGACGTTAGCACCCGCCGTGTGTCTCCCGGATAGTACTTTACGGTATTCGGAGTTTGCAAAGGGTTGGTAAGTCGGGATGACCCCCTAGCCTTAACAGTGCTCTACCCCCGTAAGTATTCGTCCGAGGCTCTACCTAAATAGATTTCGGGGAGAACCAGCTATCTCCCGGTTTGATTAGCCTTTCACTCCTAGCCACAGGTCATCCCCTAACTTTTCAACGTTAGTGGGTTCGGTCCTCCAGTTGATGTTACTCAACCTTCAACCTGCCCATGGCTAGATCACCGGGTTTCGGGTCTATACCTTGCAACTCAACGCCCAGTTAAGACTCGGTTTCCCTACGGCTACCCTAATCGGTTAACCTCGCTACAAAATATAAGTCGCTGACCCATTATACAAAAGGTACGCAGTCACCCAACAAGTGGGCTCCTACTGCTTGTACGTACACGGTTTCAGGTTCTATTTCACTCCCCTCACAGGGGTTCTTTTCGCCTTTCCCTCACGGTACTGGTTCACTATCGGTCAGTTGGGAGTATTTAGCCTTAGATGATGGTCCACCTATATTCAGTCAAAGTTTCACGTGCTCCGACCTACTCGATTTCACTTAAGATGCATTTTCGTGTACGGGACTATCACCCTGTATCGTCATACTTTCCAGAATGTTCCACTAACACATAATAAGCTTAAGGGCTGGTCCGGTTTCGCTCGCCGCTACTTCCGGAATCTCGGTTGATTTCTGTTCCTACGGGTACTTAGATGTTTCAGTTCTCCGCGTTCGCCTCTTACACCTATGTATTCAGTGTAAGATACCTGCAAGCAGGTGGGTTTCCCCATTCGGAAATCCTAGTCTCAAGTGCTTTTTACTAGCTTGACTAGGCTTATCGCAAGTTAATACGTCCTTCATCGCCTCCAACTGCCAAGGCATCCACCGTGTACGCTTAGTCACTTAACCATACAACCCAAACGGGTCTTTGTTAGTGACAGCTGTTAACTTCGCCAGAAGTTAATTCATCAAATAATGATGAGAATACTAAAGTAGATACCGATTAATTTTTCAATTAATTGGCATATTTTTACTTTTGAAAACTCTTGATAAATAACAAT
>NZ_JACDWU010000055.1:0-343 GCF_016464045.1 Pseudoalteromonas sp. bablab_jr011
ACCATGACCTACTTCGAGACGGACATGCCCGTCACCAACGCTTACACGGAGTCCATCAACCGACTGGCCAAGGACAAGAACCGTGAAGGGCGCGGTTACTCCTTCGAGGTGATGCGGGCACGAATGCTCTACACCACGAAGCACAAGAAGAAGGCACCGACTGCGAAGGTCTCTCCTTTCTACAAGAAAACCATCGGTTACGGACTGCCGGACTTCGCAGAGGAACTCAACTACGGAGTCGATCTATCAACCATCTGAGGGTGGTATCAGATTGATGGGGTGAAGGTGCCCCATCAACCATTAAATCCGTATACCCTAAATTTTTAGATAATAAGGACACAAT
>NZ_JACDWU010000056.1:0-739 GCF_016464045.1 Pseudoalteromonas sp. bablab_jr011
CTGCTGCTCAGCAGGTTGCTCGCGACTTGGAAACAGCGATGAAGAATGCATTTTCTAAAGGTCGTTTGCAGCATTTTCCAAAGCACAAAGTTTCCTACAAAAGGAAGCGGCTTCACAATGATAGCTTCCGAGCGGTCAATAATTCCAACTGTATTCGAATTGAAAATGACGCTATAAGCATCCCAAAAGTCGGTAAAGTGCCAATCGTTCTGCATCGTGAGCTAGTGAGCAAAATTAAGACCGTCACTGTTCAATATCGTCACGGAAAATGGGAATGCAGCATCACACAGGAAGTAGAGTGTAAAACGGCTAAACAGGTTTTGGAAAAGATCACTGGTTTTGATATCAACTCAAAGCAAACGGTGGTTGGTTCGAACGGATTTGTGGCCGATAATCCGAAGTTTTTAAAACAGTCAAAAGAGAAGCTAAATCAATTGCAACGCCAGCTTGCGCGTCGAACCAAAGGCTCAAATCGTTGGCACAAAACTAAACAACGCATCAATAAGCTACACGGTAAAATCTCAAGGCAAAGGCTCGACTTTGCGCACAAAATTTCACGACAGATAATCAATGAAACTGATATAGCGTGTTTTGAAAATTGGGTAAGCGGATTAAATGGTTGATCTTACCTTTGCATGAGAGTGAGACAGACCGGCATCTCATCGGATTATCTGGTTGATGCTTCACCTACTGCTGGTGCATGTTTCCTTCGCTAATTCCAGCAAGAACCCCACACGCC
>NZ_JACDWU010000057.1:0-666 GCF_016464045.1 Pseudoalteromonas sp. bablab_jr011
GTTGGTTCGAACGGATTTGTGGCCGATAATCCGAAGTTTTTAAAACAGTCAAAAGAGAAGCTAAATCAATTGCAACGCCAGCTTGCGCGTCGAACCAAAGGCTCAAATCGTTGGCACAAAACTAAACAACGCATCAATAAACTACACGGTAAAATCTCAAGGCAAAGGCTCGACTTTGCGCACAAAATTTCACGACAGATAATCAATGAAACTGATATAGCGTGTTTTGAAGATTTAAACGTAAAAGCGATTCAAAAGTTCAATGGCAGCATGGTTGCCGATAACGTAATGGGGCTGATAACTCAGCTTTCAAAATACAAAGCTGAGTTAGAGGGTAAGTTGTATCACGAAATTGGTCGATTTGAGAAGTCCACTGGGATCTGCTCAGAGTGCGGCCAAAACCATGTTTTAACATTGAACGATAGGTATTTCACTTGTGTAGCTTGCGGAACGTATCAAAACCGTGATCTATCGTCGGCTAAGAGCATAGAAAAGACAGGTGAATTAGATTTAATTGCGGCTGGAATCGTCGCAAGGGTAGCACCCGTATCTCAGGAGAAACAATCCGTTAAAACGAAAGTCTTCGAATTATCGAAGTTGGATTTTGGATCTGAGAAAAAAGAAGCAGCCTAGCCGTTAAGCTAGACTGTAGAAGCCCAGTGATCA
>NZ_JACDWU010000058.1:0-1325 GCF_016464045.1 Pseudoalteromonas sp. bablab_jr011
TTAATTAGATGGTACGCCCCACCCATTAGCTAAACTCATAGTGTTGGCTATTACAGGAGGAAACCATCATGTCAGTTGCAAAAGTCATAGGTATTGATTTAGGTAAATCAACCTTTCACCTAATTGGTCACGATTATTCTGGTCGTGAAATATTTCGTCATAAATACTCCAGAGCAAAGTTAGTCGATTTTCTATCTGTCCAAGAATCAACAGTTATTGCAATGGAAGCTTGCTGCGGTGCTCACTGGTTAGCAAGGAAATGCAAACAATTTGGACATGAGGTTAAGCTAATACCAGCTCAATATGTTAAACCTTATGTTAAGACCCATAAGAATGATTACATTGATGCAGATGCGATTGCAGAAGCTGCAACAAGGCCAAACATGAGGTTTGTTTCAGTCAAAACAGAAGAAGCTCAACTAGGTATAGTTATTAGACGTGTTCGTTCTGGCTATATTAAAGAAAGAACCGCCTGTATGAACCGAATTGGCTCGATACTACTGGAATTTGGACTTAGCTTTCCGAGAGGCCATCATCAAATGAAAAACTTGTTCCAATGGATAGCTGATCAAAATGAAGTGTTGCCACCGCTATTGATTGCAGAGCTAACAACTCAATATGAATATTACAATCAACTAAATGTGTGGATTAAAGCTCAAGAAGATAAGTTATTAGCGTTAAATAAAGAAAACGATATAGCTAAGTTATTACAAACAATTCCAGGTGTTGGACCTATGACTGCATCATGCTGTATATCAGCAGTTGGTAGTCCACAGGATTTTGATAATGGACGTAATTTTGCCGCTTGGCTGGGGTTAGTGCCATTTCAATATTCAACGGGAGGAAAGCCCAGAATGCTAGGTATTTCTAAGCGAGGGAATAAGGAGCTTAGAGAGTTATTTATTCACGCAGCTCGTGCCGTTATGTGGCGAGATAAAACAGCAGAAAAGTTCTTTGGAACATGGTTGATAGATTTAAAATGTCGAAAGCCGTTTAATGTGGCGCTTGTAGCTTTAGCAAATAAAATAGCAAGAATAGCTTGGTCTGTAATGACCACGAAGAAGCCTTTTGAAATTAGAGTTTAAGTCAGTTTGCATATGATAATTAATGATGACAAAACGGTTAGACCACCAGATTGAAGACCTTGTGGACAGTTCAGCAAGAAAAATGCTTTCTCGTTTTTGAGGACAATCTGGCGCAGATCTCATCGTAGAGCTGGGACTAATGTTAGTCTCTAATAGACTCTGAATACATTAGCGCAAACCATCTCCGTTATTTTTAGTTATTAACTTGCAAAACGGGGCGTACCATACATTCTGTCCAAA
>NZ_JACDWU010000059.1:0-33281 GCF_016464045.1 Pseudoalteromonas sp. bablab_jr011
AGTAGCTCGACTGTTAGAACTCAATCTGTACGAGTGCCCACACAGATGATTGCTTTATATTGTTAAAGAACGTTGCGATTAAAGCGTTTCACTTTAACTCGCTAGGGCTGCGTATATTACGCTTTCCTATTTTTTTGTCAACACTTAATTTTGAGAAAATTTAATTTTTCGAAACTAAGTTTTACTTAACACTCTGAGTTGCTCTTGCCTCGCTAAGCGTTGCAGTCTGCCGTCTCAGTGGGGTCGCATTATAGGGAGATCCGAATTCAGATCAACTGTTTTTTTACGTTTTTATGAAAAAAATGACTGTTCGTGCAAAATACGAACGAAACGGGCAAAAACAATACTAAAAAAGGCCCTGAAGGGCCTTTTTTAGTTATTTGATTATGAGCTTCCAACCAACTTTCGCTTGTAACTTGGACTCTAGTTGTAGCTCACTTGCCATTAGTGGGTGATATTTTAACCAATCACTATCAAATGTCAGTATAAGCGCATTTTTATCTACACTTAGACCTAGCGCTGGTAATACATCGTCTTGGCGACGCATCGATAAGATCACTGCGATCCGAATGATACGTGTTAGGCATTCAGCTAATTGCTCATTACACCCTAGATATGCAAAGCTATTTTTTGCAAGATCAGCCCGGTGCCCATTCGCTACTGCTGTAATAAGTTTATGCTCTGACTGTGAAAAGCCAGGCATGTCTGTGTTCTCTAATATATAGGCCGTATGTTTATGGTAAAGCTTATATTCGATTAGCAAACCAATCTCATGCAATTTTGCCACAGTCTTTAACAGTGCAATCGCATTACTATCCATTGATTGCCATTGGTTCATTACACTTATTGCCAGTTGTTCCGCAAGTTGCGCTACTCGGCACGCTTGTTTTTGATCAACATGGTAACGATTCATTAAACCATCAACGGTGCGTTTGCGAATATCATGATTATGTAGCTCAGGCACCATGCTATATAACACACCTTCACGCAATGCACCGCGCGCAAGCCCCATTTGCTTTATTTCTAACGATTCAAATAAAGCAATAAGAATTGCAAGTCCAGATACAAACACTAAACGACGCTCTTCACTAAGACCAGGTAATTCAAGATCAGCAATGGTGTCAAACGTGACTGACTGTTCTTTAATTGCTAACAGTTTATCTAGCGTTAGTAACTCATCCTGGTTTTGCGCAACCATAATCTCTTGAATGGCTTGAACTGTACCGGATGCACCACTGGCAATCTCCCATCCAGCAGCTTTATATTCAGGTACAATATCTTCAACAACATCTCGCGCTGCTTTAATAGCGGTATTGAAATTTTTGTTACTAAGCTTTTGATCTTTAAAATAGCGCTCAAGGAAAGTGACACACCCCATGTTGAGGCTCTTATAATGCAACGCGTCAAAACCTTTTCCAATGACAACCTCAGTGCTTGCTCCACCAATATCAATAACCAGCTGTCGACCACCACATGAAGACGTATGAGCAACCCCTTTATAGATAGTCTTTGCTTCTAACTCGCCACTTATAACATTGATTTTATGGCCAAGGATTTTCTCAGCTTTTTGTTGAAATACATCGGCATTAATAGCAAGGCGCAGTGTTGCGGTTGCAACAATGGTGATATTTTTCTTTGGTATATCTTGTAAACGTTCAGCGAACAAGGCTAGGCATTCCCAGCCTCGTTGCATGGCTTCAGTACTTAGAACATTGTTTTCATCAAGTCCTGCTGCTAGCCTTACTTTGCGTTTGACTCGGCCAATAGTTTGTAGGCCGCCAGCCATCGATTTGGCAATCAGCATATGGAAGCTGTTTGATCCTAAATCGATAACTGCATACACATTTTTTTGCGGTTGAAGTTGCCCCACCGTTCAAAAACCTCTAGTTACTACTACGTCTTAAACAACGGCCAGTTATGATGACCGTGATTTTTGGTAACTATTATTTGGTCGACGTCCGTTGTTATTACGATTACGTGGGCCTGTTGAATAGTTCCGCTTTTTCTGAATAGTAGGCTTTGTTAAATCATCAAGCAATGCACTTTTATCATAATGTGATAATGGAATGCTGTGCTCTATGTATTCTTCGATTTCATGAAGATTATAAGCATACTGTTCGCAGGCAAAGCTGATTGCATGGCCTGATGCGCCAGCACGTCCTGTACGTCCAATTCGGTGTACATAGTCTTCACAATCATCTGGCAAATCAAAATTAAATACGTGACTTACTTCTGGAATATGTAAACCACGCGCTGCAACATCGGTCGCAACTAAAAAGTCTAAATCACCTTTGGTAAATTGCGCCAGAATTGACTGACGTTTTTTCTGGTTAACATCACCAGTCAATAACCCAACGCGATGCCCATCCGCCTTCATCCACGCATACACGTTTTCACAACTGTGTTTGGTATTTGCAAACACAATGGCTTTTTCAGGCCATTCTTCTTCAATTAAGGTTAACAACAACTTAATTTTATCATCTTGTGATGGATGAAAGAGCTCTTCCTGAATGCGCTTACCTGTTTTCACATCAGGTTCAATTTGTACATGCTCAGGATTAGTCATATGTTCAAATGCTAATTCCTGTACACGATACGATAAGGTCGCTGAAAACAATAAATTTAAACGCTCAGATGCTTCCGGCATACGTCTGAACATATAACGAATGTCTTTAATGAAGCCTAAATCAAACATGCGATCCGCTTCATCAAGCACAACAACCTCAATTTCGTTCAGGGTATAACAGCCCTGTTTATAAAGGTCGATAAGGCGTCCAGTCGTCCCAATTAAAATATCAACGCCTTTTTCTAGTTGTGCACGTTGTTTTTCATAATCTTCGCCACCATATACTAATCCTAAGTTAAGATTACAATGTGGCGCTAAAATTTTTGCATCTTTGTGTATCTGAATCGCCAGCTCCCGCGTAGGGGCCATGATCAGGGCTCTTGGATGTTTACTAGGTGCTTTGCTAGATTGTAATAACCGATGGCACGTGGCCGTTAAAAACGCCAACGTTTTGCCCGTACCTGTTTGTGCTTGACCCGCAATATCACGGCCCTCACAAATAAAAGGTAGGCATTTAGCTTGTATGGGTGTGCAATATTCAAACCCATTTTCGGTTAAACCGGCAACCACTTCCGGTGCGATAGCAAAGTCTGAAAACTTTTTATCGGTCAAATGTGTCTTAGTCATAGCGTTTAAGCATAACGTTTAAACTTGCAATAAGAAACAAGAGTGTTTAAATACGCATTAAATATTTCGCCTAACTTATCGGAGATCGCAATGAGCGAGAAAATTATTCAATTAACTGACGATAGCTTTGAAGCTGACGTACTTCAATCAGACAAACCTGTACTTGTTGATTTTTGGGCAGAATGGTGCGGACCTTGTAAGATGATCGCCCCAATTCTTGACGAAGTAGCAGGCGATTTTGATGGTCGTGTTACCGTTGCAAAACTGAATATTGACCAAAATGCAGGCACACCACCTAAATTTGGTATTCGTGGTATCCCTACACTTCTTCTTTTCAAAGATGGTCAAGTTGCAGCCACTAAAGTAGGTGCCCTTTCTAAGACTCAATTAGTTGAGTTTTTAGAAAACAACATCTAATGAAATAATAAAAAAAGGGCTTTTTGCCCTTTTTTTAGCTTTATTTTGTTTAAAGACTGGACGCCTTGCTAGTGACCTGCTAGTTTATAAAGCCAACTAATCCTTAGTTATACCAACAAACCTCACTCATGTATCAAACGACGATTTTGAGTATGACAATTGTAATAAAGAACCCACCAATATGCATTTACGCGAATTAAAAGACAAGTCTATCAAAGAGCTTGTAAACTTAGCTGAGTCCATGGGGCTCGAAAACGTAGCCCGTTTAAGAAAACAAGACATTATTTTCGCCATTCTTAAAGCACACGCAAAAAGCGGTGAGAACATTTATGGCGGCGGTGTATTAGAAATCTTACAAGATGGTTTTGGTTTCTTGAGATCATCTGAAGCATCTTACCTAGCCGGTCCTGACGATATTTATGTATCTCCGAGTCAAATCCGTCGATTCAGCATGCGTACTGGTGACTCTATTTCCGGTTTGATTCGTCCACCGAAAGACGGTGAACGTTACTTCGCTTTACTGAAAGTAAATGAAGTAAACTTCGATAAACCTGAAAACTCACGCACTAAAATCCTTTTTGAAAACCTTACTCCACTCCACGCAAATGAACGTTTACGTATGGAGCGCGGTAATGGTAGTACAGAAGACATCACAGCGCGTGTACTCGATTTAGCCTCGCCAATTGGTAAAGGTCAGCGCGCACTTATCGTTGCACCACCGAAAGCAGGTAAAACGATGCTTCTGCAAAATATCGCCCAATCGATCAGTTATAACCAACCAGACTGTGAGCTGATGGTATTACTTATCGATGAGCGTCCTGAAGAAGTAACCGAAATGCAGCGCCTTGTAAAAGGTGAAGTGATTGCTTCAACATTCGATGAGCCTGCAAGCCGTCACGTTCAGGTTGCTGAAATGGTAATCGAGAAAGCAAAACGCCTTGTTGAGCACAAAAAAGACGTGGTTATCTTACTTGACTCAATTACACGCCTTGCTCGTGCATACAACACGGTAATTCCTTCATCGGGTAAAGTACTAACCGGTGGTGTTGATGCAAACGCATTACATAAGCCTAAGCGTTTCTTCGGTGCGGCACGTAACGTTGAAGAAGGCGGAAGCCTGACAATCATCGCGACAGCGCTTATTGATACTGGTTCGAAAATGGACGAAGTTATCTACGAAGAATTTAAGGGCACTGGTAATATGGAATTACACTTAAATCGTAAGATTGCTGAAAGACGTGTATTCCCTGCCATTGACTTTAACCGCTCTGGTACCCGTCGCGAAGAGTTGCTGACTAAACCTGATGAGCTACAAAAAATGTGGATCTTACGTAAGATCGTACATGACATGTCAGAAATTGATGCGATGGAATTTTTAATTGATAAACTGTCAATGAGCAAAACCAATGACGAGTTTTTCGATTCAATGAAACGTCAATAATCACATTTGAATGTTTTAAATAAATGCCTGTATTAAACAGGCATTTTTTTTGCCCAAAAGAAGCCCCTTTGATACCCATTCGCTGCATTCAATACTCTATTTGAAGCAAGTAATACCCCTGCCTACTCTTGTGTTATTTTGTTGTTCTAAATAAGAAATATCTATCACTGATAACAACCACTGTCACTTAGCCACGTGGGTAAGTGTTATTTCAGGTTAATATAAGTTCATAATATAAATGGAATTTCATTGAAAGCTGTTCTATAAATAATGAGATGAAATGCTTAGGAACACTCAATGACACGCATTAAAATAGCAATCGCTCTGTTTTTAACAAGCTTACTGGGGTGTATTGCTAGTTTTGCTGTGTTTGATTTCTCTACTTCGGCTCTACTTATACTCAGTCTCTTTATCTGTGGACCGTGGGCAGTAATGATTTATAGTCTCTATTCGAAGGACAAGCAGCAGCTGGACTTCTTAAATGACTTTGCGACGAATATGACCGCAGAGCAAGGTATTAACTTCTCCTTTCGTTTTGATGAAAATAACCCTAATTTACCGCAAGCATGCCATGCATTAAATGAAAGTTTAACCACAGTAGAGCACTTGCTCGGAGAGATTTATTTTTCTTCTGCGCGATTGCTCCCTATGGCGGATGCACTAAGAGACACTTATGCCTCTATGACCCAAAAAGCCACGATTCAAGATGCTCACGGTGTCGATCTCGCCATAACAATAAAGCGTACCATTGACGTATCAAGAGAGCTCGATCGAAGTTTAGAGCAAATTTATCACGCGGTTTCAAATGCCACGAATTCCGTAAAACAAACCCGTTTAGACACTGATAAGAGTCAATCAAGTTTATTAAAACTCGCCGATAATATTAATCAAACAAGCCAACAAATTGTTTTGCTCAAGCAAGATAGCGACGCAATAGGTTCTGTGATTGAGGTCATTAATAGTATTGCCGAACAAACTAACTTATTGGCTCTTAATGCCGCCATTGAAGCAGCCCGAGCAGGCGAGCAAGGAAGAGGGTTTGCAGTGGTAGCTGATGAGGTTCGAAACTTAGCTGCACGCACAAGTAAATCAACACAAGAAGTTCGAAATATGGTTGCTAAAATTCAGCATAATACTGAGCAAGCGAATCAGTTGATGCAAAAGGCATTAAAAGAAACAGAGCACACCGTTAAGCTATCTGACGAATCAACACGTGAAACAAATAAAATAGAACAAGCGATGTTAGCCATCGATGCTTTATCAGAAAGTATTCACGCACAAGTTGCACTGCAAAGCCAAATGTCTGATGAAGCACAAGCAAGTATTGACTCTATGGTTGAAATTAACTCAGATGCATTATCCAGCACGCAAATTCAAGCCGTTTCAAGTAAGGATCTCGTTAATCTCGCACATTCAATAGATAATAAGTTGTCGATGTTTAAAGTGACCTACCCTAGCATTGATTTAAAAAAGCGAGTAGACCGCTCACGATTCATCAATGACGAAGAAATAAAACAAGCTCAAGATGGTGATATTGAGCTATTTTGAGCTAAACGTGTGCAGTGCATAAGCTCGAGTAGTTGCGTTACTAAGTGATTAATTTCAAACGCTGTCTTGTTTTTTATGGCCAGCTCGAGTGCTAAAGCACTGTGTGCAATATCATCTAAGGCAAACATTTTTGCAGCCCCTCCAATTCGATGAGCATCTTGTTGTAAGCTCATTAAATCATCCGCTGAGAAATGCTGCTGAATCAAGTCCGCTTCGTAGGCAAAACTATTGATAAAGCTAGTGACAAGATCACGCGTATCGGGCATTGAATTAGCTAGTTGAGAGGTACTTTTACAATGCTTTGCAAGCTGCGTGTAAAACACTTTTTTATCGATTGGCTTAGCAAGATACCCAGTAAAACCCGCTTCTAAATAACCTTCAATTTGGTGGCTAATCGCATTCGCAGTTAATGCGTATACAGGTTGAGTAAAGCCACATTTTTGTAATAGCTTCAATGCGCTTAAACCATCAAGTACTGGCATTTGAATATCGAGTAACACCACATCTGGGAACTCTTTTAAACATTGCTCAACAGCCTGCTCACCATTTTCTGCTGTAATGACTTCTAGCCCCATAGATTCTAAATAACGGCAAATTAAGCGTCTGTTATCTGGGTGATCTTCGGCAAGTAATACTTTGCCTGACAATCCTTTAGAAGCTGAGTGTGTAATCGCTTGATTGTCATCAATATACGCCGCAGGCTCAAGTTCTTTACAGGGTAAGTAAAAAGAGAACTCACTGCCTTTATTCGCCTCGCTCTCAACACTGATGTACCCGCCCATCATCATCGCCAATTGCTGCGACAAGCTAAGTCCAAGCCCAGTACCACCAAAACGACGACTAATACTGTTATCACCCTGACTAAAGCAATCAAAAATTAGTTTCAATTGCTCAGCATTCATGCCAATGCCGGTATCTCTAATGCGAAACACAATGCCTTGCTCGACGCGCGATACATGTAACTCAACTTCTCCTTGCTGAGTAAACTTGATGGCATTCGCGCATAAGTTTATTAATATCTGTTTTACACGCGTAAAATCTAAGTAGCTGAAAAACTGCTCACCAAGTTGATTTTGAAACGCAAATTTTAATCCTTTCTCTTTCGCCTGACCGCTCAGCATAGAATGCACATCTGTCAGTAATTCCACTAAGTTGCCCTCTTCTAAGTTCAACTCAAGTTTATTCGCCTCAATCTTACTAATATCAAGTACATCATTAATAAGCTCTTTTAAGTGATCACTTTGTTTTTGAATAACCGCAAGTTCTTCATTCAACTTCTCAGGCTTATAAAGACCATTCATTAAATGATCGGTTTGACCAAGAATAGCAGTCAGTGGAGTGCGGATTTCATGGCTAATATTGGCAAGAAACTGACTTTTGATATCATTTGCACTACGCAACTGCTCTGCAATTTCTTCAAGTTCTTGGGTGCGCTTAGCCACCATTAAAGAGAGTTGCTCCTTCGCCTCTTTTTCAATCTTGCGTCGGTAAAGAGTAATTCCTGTCACAACAATCATTACAAACAAAATGAACAGCATGATCGTTAGCTGGCGTTGTTTAGACATTTCGAGCTCTTGCACATGCTGATGTTGCTTAAGATCGACAATTTCTTGATTTAACTGACTGGCTTGAATTTGGCTTTGTAGTTTACCCAATGATTTTAAAAGCTGTTCATTTTTAGAAGCATTCATTTTGCGAACAAAGCTATCAAAGTATGACACTGCACTTTCAAAGTCTCCTTGACCCGCTTTTATCAATGCATGCATACCCAAACCATCGAGTACTCTGAGCTCATCTTTATACTCTTTCGCCATACTAACAGATGTGTTAAGTGTGACTTCTGCTTCAGGTAACTTCCCTTGTAACAGCTCGATTTTCGCTTGTGATAATAACCCCGCTAACTCGAGCCCCTTATTATCAATTTGCTTTGCGAATTTTATCGCTTTTTCCGTGTGATTTAAGGCCATCTCAAGATCGCCCGTTCGCAAGTACACGTTAGCAATGTTACCGTGTCGAGAGGACAGGTAGTATGCATCATTCGTTTCTTGGTAATGGCGCAAAGCACGCTGGTAGTAATGCAGTGACAGTTGATACTCGCCAAGCTCTGAGTAAGCCACTCCCATATTGCCATAAGATTGAGCGATACCATCTTCATCATTAAGCTTTTGAAAAATAGCCAGTGCTTCTCGATACATATCCAGTGCAATATCGTAGCTAGACAAACGGATATAAATACCCGCTATATTGTGCAAAATATCCGCTTTATCTTGTGCTGTTCCATATTTATCGTAAATCGTTTTCGCTTGTTTATAATAATCAAGCGCTTGATTCATATTAAACATATTGAAGTAAGCAAGACCAATATTACTCAAAAGATTAGCTTCAGAAATTGGCTGCTCCATATTTCTTGCAACACTCAAGGCTCGCATATACGCACTCACGGCTTGCTGCATTAACCCTTGATAATAATAGGTCACACCTTGCATTTTAAGAGCTTGAAAATAACGTTGTGGATGCTCTTCAAAAGAGGTTGATGTTGCAGCCAGTTGATAGTGTTCCACTGCAGCAGAGAAATTATCTTTCTCTAGTGCAAAGTCAGCTAACTGTAGATAAACCTCTAATTTTTCATCGGATGTGATATTAGGTGCGGCTAGCAGCTTTATTGAAAGTTGTTTTTTCTCATCCCATTGCTGTGATTGCGTAAACTGCTCAAACAATGAGTGAGATGAAAAACTAGGAGACGTAAAAAACAAACAGACACACGCGAGCGTTGAATAAAGCAAGCTGAGGCGCAATGTGATGTGCATATGTTTATATCCCTAAAAATCAACCAAGCGTGCATTAGCAGAACTCGCTAAAGCATCGCCAAATGCATTCCTTTAAACCTAAAACATGATCGTAGTTTCAATAACGCAGCTGTGTTAGCGTATATACTTTAAGATTACACTAAACATTGGCCTACGAACAATGGTTAACCCACTGATTGATGAGATTTTTTACCTTCTTCTACGACAGTCTACTTGGAAGGTGCATACGCTAGCCAGCGCGCTGGGAGAGACGAATTACCTTAAGCAACTCGATGAAGACCCGCAAAAAAACCTCTTTAAACGTAATTTTCTAATTATGAACGGATTGTATCAGTTACAAGCACAGCTAGCCCCGACCCAGCGATTAGAGATTGCATCGCTTCATATAGAGCTTATAGATACATGCCCTACAGACCGTCCAGAAAAAGACGATCCGCTAAGAGCATATTATTTAGATTGGCAAAACTATGACACGTCACGAGACGCCATTGATGCATTACTTGACCAATTTTGGCAGCGTTTTAGCACACACAATCGCTTCTGTCTTACTCAAGTATCAGCTGAGCAACTTTACCCGATCATACAACACTGGCAACTCCCTGCAGATTATTCATATAGAGAGCTGCAAAAACGGTGGCGACAACTCGCCTTAAAGTATCACCCTGATCGACAAGGTTCTGCTACCAAGTTCAAAAAAATACGGCAAGAATATGAGCAACTCAAGGCGAATTGCTCACATTAATTTTAGCGCGTTAATCGACGAGCTCGTATTTTACGCTTTTTAATATTACCTTCTGTTAATTTACGCAGAGCAGGCTTAACAGCAGCACGCTCAACAGCAATAAAGGCAACATTATCAAGTACATTTATTTTACCAACTTGGTGTCCCGCGACCCCTTCTTTACCCGTTAGCGCCCCTAAAATATCACCCGCACGAATTTTCTGCTTTTTACCTGCATCAATCATAAGCGTTGCCATTGTAGGCTTATAAGCTGGCTTTTCTAATAAACTAAACGGCGGAATAGGCTCTGGTTCAAAATCTTTTTCATAGTGATCACCTATTTGTGCCACTTTAAACTGCTCAGCTTCACCATAAATTGAACAGGCAATCCCTTTTTTACCTGCACGCCCGGTGCGGCCCACACGATGCACATGTGTTTGAGGGTCATGTGCTAAGTGGTAATTCACCACCATATCCATATCATTAATATCAAGCCCGCGTGCAGCAACATCCGTCGCGACCAAAATTGAAGCGCTTTTATTAGAAAAACGAATTAATGTACGTTCTCGTTCTCGTTGTTCTAAATCACCATGCAATGCGACGGCACTAAATCCTTCAGCAAAAAGGTCATCACAAATTTGCTGAGTCTCAACTTTCGTGTTGCAGAACACCACACAACTTTCTGGCTGAAACTTTAACAATAAAAGTTTTAAAGTATTAAAGCGCTGCTTGTTATTATCAAGTTTGTAAAAGTACTGTTTTATTGTGCTCTTTGCCTGCTCTTCTTCAACTTTTATAGTCTCAGGATTGCTCAATACACGCTCTGCAATTGCTGCTATTGATTTCGGATACGTCGCACTGAACAATAATGTTTGACGCTGGGCTGGAATGCATTCAACAATCGCATCTAAGGTATCTTGAAAACCCATGTCGAGCATTTGATCGGCTTCATCAAGCACTAAAGTTTCAACATCATCTAAGCGCAATGTCCCTTTACGAATATGGTCATCGACTCGCCCTGGTGTACCTACGATAATATGTGCACCATGTTCAAGCGAACCAATTTGCGGTCCAATTGATACGCCACCACACAAAGTAAGTACTTTAATATTGTGAATACTACGCGCTAACTTACGGACTTCTTCTGCAACCTGCTCAGCTAATTCACGCGTTGGGCAGAGAATTAATGATTGGATTCGAAAACGTTTAACATTTAATTTAGCCAGCACGCCTAAACTGAATGCAGCAGTCTTCCCTGAGCCAGTTTTAGCTTGGGCAATAATATCTTTTCCTTGCAAAATGACCGGCAAACTTTGCGCTTGCACTGGCGTCATTTGTGAA
Organism: Pseudoalteromonas sp. bablab_jr011; assembly: GCF_016464045.1. Lineage (NCBI taxonomy): Bacteria > Pseudomonadati > Pseudomonadota > Gammaproteobacteria > Alteromonadales > Pseudoalteromonadaceae > Pseudoalteromonas > Pseudoalteromonas sp. bablab_jr011. Next base: position 11,469 of record NZ_JACDWU010000059.1, read on the forward strand.
TAACCTAAGGTCGATAAATTATCGATTAACTCTTGCGGCAAAGCCAACGATGAAAAAGCAGTAGCAGTCACAGTAACATTCCAAACTTGATAGTGGAGGGATATCCTCGAAGATTCAGAGGATCATAGCAGAGAATGGGTTTATTCTCTAAGTGAAAAGCCTTTCATACTGAAATTCATATTTGGTTACAGTTTGCATCTTTATAACTTGCTGCATTTGTTCTAGTTTGTAGTTATTACCAAGGAAGACACTATGCTACTTTTTAATACTGCTGCTGCTGATGTTTTTTACAAACAACCTAAAACATGCCCCCACTGTCAAAGCGAGCATTATTCATTAACCAATCACAGCAAGATACTGCGTTTTACTATTTTGCCAGTTATCCCACTATCAATCAGTTATCAGCGCCAGTGTGATGATTGTGGCTATATGACTCCCGTGTCTTGGTACGCACTTCCTACTTTAGAAATGCTCTCGATTATTAAGTACTTTGCCGGCGTGTTACTTTTAGGCTATTTTTTAATTCAAACTGTGCTTGGTGTTCATCAACAAACTACGAACGAAGTTAGTTATATAAATAAGCCAAAACTGTTCGACACGTATTTTGTCCACGCTGACAAATTTACCGACACCCCAAAACGGATTAATAATTTAAAAGTGGCACAACTGGTTGAATTTGATAATGACAACATGACCTTTCGTGTCGGTAATTACACCTATAAATATAATAAAGACATTGAAATTGCTATGCGCACAAGCATGTTGGTCCAAGATAATTATTTCTCAAGTAAAACCATGACCTTTCGCAAAGAACAAATACAGCAATTTTATGAAGACAACAGCATTTACAAAATCATGCGCCCTGAGCTTTATAGCTTATTCGGAGGCTTTGTAATGCACCCACCAAAGCCGAAACCCTTATATACCGGCGTAAAACTTGATAAGCACAATCAAGAAGGTATCACTTATTTTAAAGATGGGCTTTACACAGAAGCGCTAAACAGTTTTACGCTTTCTGCAGAGGGGGGTTATTCGTGGGGGCAACTTAACTTAGGGCAAATGTATCGCGATGGTCAAGGCACTCAAAAAAGTCTAGAAAAAGCGGCCTATTGGCTCAATAAAGCCACACAACAAGGCAACCTCAAAGCTAAAATTGAACTTGCTGAATTATGCCTAAGCTACGACTGCAGTAATTTAAACACAGATTAAATCCACTTTTTATAACATCCAATAAAGTAAACCAATGAATAACAAACGCATTGGTTATTTACACCAACAAGGTTATGTTATAACACACTTTAACTGATGCATAATGAAGTGTAGATAGAAAGAGCAAAATAACTCTCCTGCTTTGTTTTAGGAATTCTATGAGTGCCAGAAGACAAACACCTTTGGGTTTATATAGCTTAAAGGAACACCCTGCACATTAGCACGCTTACGTTCCCGTGCTAACTTCTTGCCGGCGAGGTTTCTCGCCGGCACTTTTTATTTAATTTCTCACTTTGTGCCACAACTCAACCACTAGCACCACCACAATCCCCTCAGCGACGCCAAGCAAACCATCGAATAAAATCGGTGTTACAACTTCCCCTGTTTTACCAAGATAAGTAAGTGCAAACTCACTCGCGCCTTGCTGAGCGTGATGTAACACAGGTATGCCGTGAACGAGTATGCCACCGCCAACCAAAAACATTGCAACTGTGCCTGCGAACGCTAAAAAACGCATCAACTGAGGGGCTGCCGCGACTAAAAAAGTGCCTAATAGCTGTTTAAATTTCCCGCCTGTTTGCTGGGCTTTTTGCAGCAAATACAAACCGGCATCATCAAGTTTTACAATGCCTGCAACAAGACCATAAACGCCGATAGTCATAATGATTGCAATAACCGTTAACACCAATGCTTGATTAACCAGTGTTGCACCGGCAACAGTGCCCAAGGTTATAACAATAATTTCGGCTGAGAGGATAAAGTCCGTGCGAATAGCCCCTTTCACTTTCTGTTTTTCGTATTCGTGCAAGTCTTGATGTTCGATAACAGATTCATCTTCAGCTTTTGTGTGATCAAACAGCTTTTCAATAATTTTTTCAGCACCTTCAAAGCACAAAAATAAGCCACCTATCATTAAAAGCGGCGTAATAAGCCAAGGTAACCACACACTAATCAATAATGCGGCAGGTACCAGTATCGCTTTATTGATAAACGATCCCTTTGCAACAGCCCAGACTACGGGTAATTCTCGATCAGCCGTGACCCCAGTTACTTGTTGCGCATTGAGTGCTAGGTCGTCACCCAATACCCCTGCTGTTTTTTTAGTTGCGACTTTACTCATCGTCGCAATATCATCTAAAAGCGTTGTAATATCATCAAGTAAGGTTAATAAGTTAGTCCCAGCCATAGCGGCTCCTTGCCCATTAATTTCAATAACAACATAACTTATCCTGGTATTTTCACCAACGGTTAATTTTTCTTTGTTAAGCTTATAAATCCACACCATCTGAAGAAACACATTTCCAATGGTTTGGGTAGATTCATTAAAACAGGGGTGTTTCCATGATTAAGCCACTTACTTTAGGGCTCGCTTTAGTCACCTTGTGTGCTTGTGCCGAGCAAAGTGGGCCAAACAATTATAAGTGTGATGAAGAAATCGCGAGTATTACCGACATCAATGAAGAGCAAGCAACACTTTCATTTCAACAAGAGTCTTTTTTACTAAGCCGACAAGTCAGCGCCTCGGGTGTAAAGTACAGTAATGACACCGTACTTTTTTGGTCTAAAGGTCCTGAGGCTATGCTCATTTTGAGAGGTAAAAAATACCACTGTGCTCTCGCCCAATAAAACAGCGAATTCTCCCTGCTAAATTAGCTTAAAGATTGATTTTGAGTATAATAGCGACAGTTTTTTCAGCGTTTAAGCGACCAAAATGAAATACAAAGATCTTCGCGAATTTATCGAGTTATTAGAACAAAAGGGTGAACTAAAGCGGATCAAACAAGAGATTGATCCCTACCTAGAAATGACCGAAATTGCCGATCGCACCTTACGTGCTGAAGGCCCTGCCCTATTATTCGAAAATCCAAAAGGCCACTCAATTCCTGTACTTGCCAACTTATTCGGAACACCCAAGCGTGTTGCGATGGGTATGGGGCAAAATGATGTGAGTGAACTGCGCGAAGTCGGTAAGTTACTGGCATTTTTAAAAGAGCCAGAGCCACCAAAAGGAATTAAAGAGGCGCTAGGTCAAATCCCCGTATTTAAACAAGTGTTAAATATGCCAGCTAAGGAAGTTAAAAAAGCAGCGTGCCAACAAGTAATTCTTGAAGGCGATGACGTTGATTTAACAAAACTGCCTATTCAACACTGTTGGCCGGGTGATGCAGCACCACTTATCACATGGGGTCTGACGGTCACCAAAGGACCTTATAAAAAGCGCCAAAACCTAGGTATCTACCGTCAGCAATTATTAGGTAAGAATAAAATCATTATGCGCTGGTTATCTCACCGTGGTGGCGCGCTTGATTTCCGTGAGTGGTGCAAAGAACACCCGAACGAGCCATACCCAGTGTCGGTAGCCCTTGGCGCAGACCCTGCCACTATTCTTGGCGCGGTAACACCTGTACCAGATACACTCAGTGAATACGCATTCGCAGGCCTGTTACGCGGTAGTAAAACCGAAGTGGTTAAATCTATTTCCAATGACTTGCAAGTGCCTGCAACAGCTGAGTTTATCTTAGAAGGCTATATTATGCCGGGTGAAACAGCCCCAGAGGGCCCCTACGGTGACCATACAGGCTATTACAATGAGGTAGATGAGTTTCCTGTTATGACAGTGACGCACATCACGCATCGTGAAAATCCAATCTACCATAGTACTTATACAGGTCGTCCACCTGATGAACCCGCGGTATTAGGCGTAGCATTAAACGAAGTCTTTGTGCCTATTTTACAAAAGCAATTTCCAGAAATTGTCGACTTCTATTTGCCCCCAGAAGGCTGTTCATATCGTATGGCTGTCGTGACCATGAAAAAACAATACCCAGGCCACGCAAAACGCGTAATGATGGGTGTATGGTCATTTCTTCGCCAGTTCATGTATACAAAGTTTGTCATTGTCTGTGATGACGATGTAAATGCACGTGATTGGAATGACGTGATCTGGGCGATAACCACACGCATGGATCCTGCCCGTGATACCACACTGATTGAAAATACACCGATTGACTATTTAGACTTTGCATCACCCGTCTCTGGCCTAGGCTCAAAAATGGGAATGGATGCGACAAATAAATGGCCTGGAGAAACCGATCGGGAATGGGGTGAGCCCATTGTAATGGACCCAAAAATTAAAGATCGTGTTGATGAAATATGGGACAGCTTAGATATTCTCTAAGCTGTGTCTGTGATAAACTGCTCAAAAATTAACGGTTGTGAGCGCACTCGCAATCGGTTATGCGTCTCTGCTTTATAAAGGTAAACTATGCAAACATTACTCGCTGACGTTGTTGCGATCAGCCCGCTTACAGACCACGTACATAAGGTCATTTTGAAACCACAGCAACCTGTGTCATTCGAGGCAGGCCAATATATGCAACTTGTATTAGGCGAAAAAGATAAGCGTGCCTTTTCAATTGCTAGTCGCCCATCGCAAACTGAGCAAATTGAATTACACATAGGCGCATCAGGTGCGGATTCATATGCAATGCAGGCACTTGAACACTTACGTCACGCTCATACAGAACAACAACAGGTTAACGTTGAAGTTGGTTTAGGTGTGTCACAACTTCGCACTGAAGGCGAACGCCCTATCATTTTATTAGCGGGCGGTACGGGCTTTTCGTATGCAAAATCGATGGCTGATCACCTAGCTGAAATAGGCTGTGATCGCCCCGTGTTGTTTTACTGGGGTGTGCGTGAAGAATCGGCTCTTTATGCCCATGACGAAATGCAAGCTTGGGCTGAGAGTAACCCTCACTTTCAATACATTCCCGTTGTGGAAAATGCCCCTGCAAGTTGGTCTGGCAAAACAGGCTTTGTTCACAAAGCGGTCATGGCTGATATAGTGTCTCTTGAGCCATACGATATATATATGGCTGGCCGTTTTGACATGATTGGCATTGTGCGTGATGACTTTATTGCACATGGTGCAATTCGTGAAAACATGTACGCAGATGCATTTGCATTTATAAAGTAAGTGCTCCTTTCTTGCTATGAAGGCACCCAGTTTACTGGGTGCCTTTTTTATTTGTTTTAACTCACACTTAAATCCATATAACGATTTCACAAACTGCATTTCCTTGACCATACTTTATGTAGAATAATGATGGGGAGAGACCCAAATGCTAAATACAAAAGTACAAGATTTTATGCAACGTAAGTTGCCACATATTACACCCGAAACCGAAATGACCACCGCCATTAGCGAGCTGCAAAAGTTTAAACTATTAGGCGCGCCGGTGTTTGATGATAATAAAGCTTTGGTTGGCTTTATTTCTGAGCAAGAATTACTACAACCACTGATGCAAAACAGTTATTTCTGCGATGGTGTGGTAAAGGTGAAACAGCTAATGCGAACAGATGTCGTCACCGTGAGTATTGATCAAAATATCATTGAGCTTGCCGACGGCATGAAGACTGGCAAACCCAAAAACTACCCAGTTGTTGAAGGTAACAAAGTGGTTGGCATGATCAGCCGTGGCGATGTGCTCAAAGCACTTTATGAGAACTATGTCTCGTGCCAAGAGCATCAAGTGTAAGTTTTGTAGCTAGCTGCTGCTCATTAGCGGTTCGCAGCTAACTCTCTTAAAGCGGCTTTATCGGCATTACTCAAATAAGCAATTTCAAGCGCATTCGCTTGTGCTTTTTCTATGTCTGTTTGGGTTAAGCCCGCAGCGGGCGCAGCGACACGATACTCATGTTCAATTTCAATGCCTTCTACGGCGGGATCATCCGTATTAATTGACGCCAAAATACCGTGATCTAAAAATGTTTTTAAAGGATGACTTGCCAATTCAGCCACTGTGCTGGTTTGAATATTACTGGTTAAACAAGATTCAATTCCGATGCGTTTATCGCGTAAATAGTCCATAAGTTTTGGATCTTCAATGGCTTTTACGCCATGCCCAATACGCGTCGCACCCAGCTGATTTATTGCCTGCCAAATACTGTCACTGCCTCGCGCTTCACCAGCATGAATCGTCGCGGCCAAATAAGCATCGTGTACTTGCTTAAAATGGTTAACAAACAACTCTCCGGGAAACCCCATTTCATCTCCAGCTAAATCAACCGCAACAAGATCGTTTTTAAATGCAAGCAGTGCATCCAGTTCTTGTTGGCAAATTTCAGTCCCGTACGTACGTGACATAATACCAATCAAATTCACTTTAATCGGGGCACCTTGGCAAGCACTTTTTACACCATCAACAACCGCTTCCACAACACCTTGTGGATGTAAGCCTTGGCTTTGCGCCATGTAATAAGGGCTAAAACGCAGCTCAACATAATCAAGCTTTTGTGCTAATGCATCTTCAACATTTTCGACTGCGATACGACGACACGCATCGTAATCTCCCAGCACTTTTACACCCCAATCAAGCTTTTGTAAAAACGCCACTAAATTAGGTTCAGGGTCAATCACCTGTACGTGCGGAATAAGTGCGTCAATATGGTCTGCCGGTAGCGCAAGATTAAACTGTCGACCCAAGTCTAAAATTGTCTGTGGTCGAACATTACCATCAAGGTGGCGATGAATATCAAGCAAAGGAAGTGTGTTGTTGATCATAATTGGCACTCAGTTCAGTCAGTTTTCGCGGATCATACGTACCCGCGTTGATATTTCAAGTTTAGATGATTTTATTTACTTTATTGAGGTCAATTGTCTGCATTAATTCACTGATTTATTTTGTAAGTGATACCACAAGGTTTTAAACAGTTTATCGGCATCAATGGGTTTCGTTAAATATCCATCCATGCCACTGGCCAGCCCTTTTTTCAAATCATCATCATGCGCATTCGCTGATAAGCCGATAATTGGTAGGTCATTTATTAATAATTCATTACGAATAACTTGCGTTGCTTGCAAGCCATCCATATTCGGCATTTGAATATCCATGAGTACTAAATCATAACTCTTTTCACTAATCATCTTAATTGCTTCGTGACCGTCTTTGGCAACATCGGGAAGGCACCCTTTTGTTTTTAAAATAGCGCACGCAACATGCTGGTTGAGCGGGTTATCTTCCACTAATAAAATAGCCACATTCGCAAATGATATCGCCGAAATGTCAATTTCTGATAGCACGTCATCCGTGTGGATAACAGCCTCTAAAGGCGACTCAAACGGCACTGTGAATGTAAAGGTAGAGCCTTGCCCTTCAACACTCGTTAGGCTTATGTCTCCGCCCATTAAATCAATAAGCTTCTTACAAATGCTTAAACCGAGTCCCGTACCGCCAAAGCGGCGAGATGTCGAACTATCGGCTTGAGAGAATGGTTGAAATAGCTGCTCCTGCACCTCTTTTTTAATCCCAATGCCCGTATCAATGACGCTAAAATAAGTCATCTTATTTTCTTGCCAAATTCGTAACGTGATCTCGCCTTCAGGGGTGAACTTAACGGCATTATTAAGTAAATTAAGCAGAATTTGTTTCAGCCGAATAGCATCTGTTTGAATCACTAATGATTCACTTCGGTCGTAATCAACCACAAAATTAAGTGAGCGTGAGTTCAGTTCAAACTGCATTAAATTACTGATCTCATTAATTAAGCTATTAATATCGACAGGTTCTTGGTGCAGCTCTAATCGCCCAGCTTCGATTTTCGAAAAATCTAGCACATCATTAAGAACGCGCAGTAACACGTTTAGCGCACCATCTGCTTGTTCGATATAAGCGCGGGCTTGCTGCCAATCTTGCTCTTGTAACGCCAAATAATGTAACCCTTTGATACCATTAATTGGGGTGCGGATTTCATGGCTCATATTAGCCAAGAACTCACTTTTAATTTGACTGGCTTTATCGGCTTTTAATTTTTCTTCTCGTAAGCTTTGTGTCTGTTTTGCCACTTGCTGTCGAATTTGAATATTCGTGCCCGTCACCGAGATTAAAAACGTAATCAGCAACCATACGAATAGCATGCCCACTATTTGCGCAAACCAATACACAAGCCATGAGGATTGCTTAACCGGCTCCCACAGCTTTACTTGCCAAACACGCTCACCAACAATGAAATTAAAATGCGCTATTACCTTTGTACCAACCCGCTGCGGACTGAATATTTCGGTGGGATTATCTCCATCCGTCATATCATAAAAACTGGCATCAATATCGGTGTTTTGGTTGTAGTTAAGCGTTTGTGCCAAAACCTCTAAGTTAACGACAGCCACAACATAACCTTTAAAACCAACTTGGTGATGTAAATCCGCATACACAGGGTTGAAAAACAACACTCCCCGTTCATTCCCGCCCCCTTGCATGAGCGAAATAGGTTCACTGACGGTGACACTTTTACTCAAGCGCGAATTGGTCAGCGCCTCAAAGCGGACCGCACTTGAAGCCAAGTCAAAGCCTTTCACTGCTTCATTTCCAATCAAGGGATGAATGTACTGCACTGGAAAATAAATATCGCGTTTGCTGACAGCTTGCCATTCACCTTCAGTATTTTTTTCTTTTACGTAATAGTCGTCACCTAACTCATCGCGCAGTAAGTTTTCGTAATTACTCAACTGTGAGTGAATGACTTTGGGTGCCCACTCAAATGCCGCTATTTCGCTGCTATCTTGCAATTGTCGAGAGGTAAAGCGCTTAAACTCTCTAAAATCAACGTCATCGCTGCTAGCAAAAAATGTCGCCAGTAACGCTAGATGAGACTGTATTTCACCAACACGGTGTTCTAAATTAGTCTTAATGGCACTTACTTTAGTCTGTTGACGTTGCTCGTCCTTGGCTTTTTTTACACTTGATGCACCATAAAAGCTGACACAAATAATCATGTAAATCACCAGGGACGGCACAATAATTTGAACACGTTGCTGAATGTGATTGTAACTAAACGCAGCCAGTACCAATGGAGTAAAAATCAGTACACCAATGCTGTCACCAATCCACCAAGCAACAAAATTGTTTAACGCCATATAATGGGGGATCACATCATTGATAACCAATAATGCAGTGCCTGCAGAGGCAGCTATTAAGCTACACAATGGACCGCCAATAATCAGCCCTTGTACGCTTTGTCTTAGTGAAGAAAGTTCGAGTGGATTTTTTACTAAATGGATAATAATGTAATACGCAAGCCAAGCTTGAAAAGTTGAGGCAAGGGTTACACCGATTGCTTGCAGCATTATCTGCCAATGCAAAATGTCGGATACGTTATCTAAATGAATTAAGTTAACCAGAAATGCACCCAGCAAAACCCCAGGGAGTGCTCGGTTTCGGCTGAGTAAAATACTGGCAAGAGCAATACCCGATGGAGGCCAAGCTGCAACAGCATAGCCATCGATTGCCAGTAAAGAATTGCTTAAATACCCCGTAAAAAAGTAGGCCAGAGCGATACTTATTGTTAGCGTAAACGCATTTTTCAAGCCATCACTCCTTAACTGGCAGTCATAAAATTACTGATACAGAACCAATGCTTTGTCTGGTTGCCCACTCTTACTGTAACTCAATACAGCTTGCTGTAAGTAGTCGTCACGATTCGTTGCGTTCAGTGCTTTATCAAACACACGTGCAGCTAAATCGTATTCGCCATGCGCATTGGCTAAACACGCAAGCGCAAGAAGAAGGTCGGTATTTTCGGTGTCTTTCTTCAATACGTCTTGCAAACTGGCCTGCAGTTTTAGCGCATCACCTGCTGCACTAGTGCGAAGAATACGAGCTAAGTCTTTATGTTGCAGAGGCTTTTTAATCATTTTAATTAAGCTTAGCTCTATTTTATTTAGTTTTCCTGCGCGCGCCATAGCTTTTAAGTAACTTACTTCTGCCATTGGTTTTAAGTTCTTTGTAAGTTGCTCAAAACGCTCGGTTAACGAGGTGTCAGCCTGCGCTGCAAAATAACGGTCAAACACCTGTTGCCATTCTTTTTCTGTGAGCACTTTTTTACGCAGTAATCGTGGCATAAAGTCATCAAGCGCAGACCATTTCTGCTCTTGAACTAAGACCTGAGCATACATTTTGAGCTCTAGGTTTGTTGCTTTTTTGCGCTCGGCTAACGTTTTTAATTCCGCAAAGATCGTGCTGCATTCACCGCTAGCAAGCCATAAATTAGCCACTTTTAATTGATTTGCTTGGTTGATTTTATCAAGATAGCTAATCGCTTTTTCACTGTTATTATTCGCCAGTGCAGCTTTGGCAAGCAGTGCATAACGTATATCGGTCCACGGCTCTGCGACACTGTTGTTATCCAGTGCTAATTCAAGCTCTGCGTAGTCGTTATTAATCAAACTCCATACGCCTTGTTCAATAGCCGCTTGTTTGCGCTCTTCACTGCGGGCAAAAAAACGATGGCGTGTATGGCTATATAACGACCATAAATAACGCACCAACTTATACCCTAAGTAAGCAATACCACACCCCAGCACAATAAGGGCTGCAACCCCCCATATAGTGCCCTCGATGGTCGTTTTATTGAACGCAATCAGTACATAGCCTTTTTGATCTATAAAAAAAGGAGCAATGCCTAAACAGACTGCAATCGCAATTATCAGCAATAAAAAGCGGATCATTGTGCCCACTCCTTCACCTGCTCCGTACTTTGCAATGACACGTTAGGATTAAAATCGAGTTGCTCTTTAGAAAGCTCAGTTAAACTCTTTAATGCAGCTTTAGTCACGGCATCATCTTGCTTAAAGTAGTCTTTCACAAGCGCATGTGCCGCTTCAACCGCTGTAAAGTACACACTACTTTGCTTGGTTAAAATCGCATCCTGTGCTTGTGCTAAATAGAGCCTTAAACGCTGTTTAACTAAATGACGCTCTTGTTCACTTAAAAACGGCGCCACAACCATGTCTTCTCGCGTACGAACCGTGACAAAAAAATCTTTGAATTGCAGCCACGACTTTGCAAGATTCTGACGCCATTCGCTGACATTTTCACTTAATTGATTAGGATCGTCCTGGCTGACTTCTTCAGGTAATGAAATCGCGTTAAATACCAACTCATCGACTTTTTGATTGATGCCATGCAGCTTTAAATAAATCGCTTCAACAGCCACTGGGTCAATGCCGTTCAAAGTTTGTAAGTCCTGATGAATTGCTTGGCGAATAGCCCCCGTACCAGGATGCTCTGCTAATAAGCTGTCTAATCGTGATAAAACAGCAGCCGCTCCCCGAAAGTCATGCTCAGCCCACAACTTAAACTCAGCCATACGCTGCAGACTGGTCACTTCTTGTGGGTTTAACGTATAGCTTTGTTGCTCAGCACGCTTTAAAGCGGCTTGCAGTTGTTGCTGAGTTTGTTCGGCATTTTCACGCAACGTATCCGCGACTTTTTGCTCGCTATTATACAAAGCTTGTTGCAGAGTTTGCTGAGCATTCTTGATGGCATCGAGTTGTTGCTTTAGACGTTGGTTTTCAGTTGTCAGCTCGTTAAATGCCAGAGTAGACTGCTGATCACTATTCAGTTTATGGTAAAACTCATAACCGACCGCTGAAGCAACGAGAAGTGAAATCAACAGTGCCAAACTACCGGTTTTACTTATCCCTTTTTTATGCTGAACCACTTGGTTTGATGCAGGCTTAGCCGCTGCTGCCTTTTTTGCTGGTTCAGCCGCAGCAGGTTTGGCTGACTGTTTTAGATCTGATTCACTCATTTTGCTACCTTGCTGATTAATGCAGGCGAACATAGCGCTATCACTAGCCCCTGCAGCAATATGTATATGTGTTCTAATGACATTTTTTTGTTGTAGGTATTCAGCGATACGTTCACTAGCAACATAAAACTGACACCCCTTCAACCATGCCAACTGTGACTCATTTAAGCCATTAAAAATGGCATCAACAGCCGCATTACTTGTAATGACTATACCCTCTACACCCGCTGTTTGCCAGTGGTCCATCCACTTACCTGATTCGCTTTCTATGGCACGTCGCTTATAAACAACAAGTTGATTTAACACGGCACCACGTTGTTTTAATGTTTTTGCTATTGTGGTACGCCCACCTTCTCCTTTCACTAAAACAATATTGCTAAGCTCTACATCTTGCAGTGTTTTTAGTGCAAGTAAGCCCTCGGAGTCGTGTTTTTTAGGAACTGCTGCGCGTCGCCCAAATGCCTCATGTATCGCATCTGCCGTCTGTTGGCCAACCGCATAAAGCTGCGCAGTTTTGTTAATTGTGGGGGTAAGCTTTAATAATGCGTGAACGGCATCTTGTGAGATAAAAATAATTTTGTCGGCATTTTCAAGCGGCGCGAGTGCTTGACTACTTGGCGTAAGATAATCAAGCGTCAATACTGGGCACAGGGTCGTTTGATAACCCGCCTGCTGAAGCTCAAGTGCAAGCTCAGTGCCTTTTCCTTCTGGACGAGTTATCAAAATATGCATATTACGCGTCTCTGTATACGTCAGCTAAAATTTTGTCTGCACCTTGCGCCAATAACTTTTCAGCGAGTTCAATGCCTAACTTCTCAGCATCAGCTACTGGGCCTGTAACGTCGTCGCGCAGCATTTGACTACCATCAACCGCGCCAACTAAACCACGCAAATAAACGTGATCATCATTCACGAGTGCAAAAGCACCAATTGGCACCTGACAACCGCCTTCTAAGCGGCGATTCATAGCGCGTTCGGCATTAACACGAATACGCGTTTCTGTATGCTCAAGCGGAGCCAGTAACGCTTTAGTTACTTCGTCATCAATACGGCATTCGATACCAACTGCACCTTGACCATTTGCAGGTAAAGAGACTTCTGGCTCGATGAACGCAGTGATTCGTTCTGGCATTTCAAGGCGAATTAAACCTGCAGCGGCAAGGATAATTGCATCGTATTGGCCATCATCGAGTTTCGCTAGGCGAGTATTCACATTACCGCGTAAATCACGGATATCTAAGTCTGGTCGCGCTTCTCGAATTTGACATTGACGGCGTAAACTTGACGTACCGACGATTGCACCCTGTGGTAACGCATCTAAACTCTTAAAGTTGTTTGATACAAATGCGTCTCGTGGGTCTTCACGCTCACAAATCGTATGCAACGCTAACCCTTCAGGGAACTCAACCGGTACATCTTTCATTGAATGAACAGCAATATCAGCGCGGCCGTCAAGCATCGCTTGCTCAAGTTCTTTTACAAATAAGCCTTTACCGCCAATTTTAGCCAAAGGGGTATCAAGAATAATATCGCCTTGCGTTGACATTGGAACGAGTTCAACTGTCACATCGTCATGAAAGTGTTCAAGTTGGGCTTTTACAAATTCTGCTTGCCATAGCGCTAGCGCACTTTTACGAGTGGCAATTCGAACGCGTTTGATTGTCTGTGTCATGAAAAATCCAATTATTTATCTGGCTGAACTTAATCAGCTAAAATTCTAAATTCTTTTTGTGCAAGTAAAGTGCCTTGTGCGTCAACGACTTCAACACGCCACTCACCAAGCTGTTCTGGCATAATATTTTTTGTCGAGTAAGTGCGATAACGCGGACTGCTTACTGCTAATTCAATAGAGGCTAGCTGCTCATCTTGGTAATACCATTGATGACGAACCGTTTGCCCTTGCATATTTCTAAGCTCACTAAAGAAGCTCAAACTATGCGTAATGTCCGCTAATCTTACATCGTTTTTTAGAACATTGACTGGTTCTCGATCAACAACATCGGTGGTTAATACCGCACGGCTCACTTTATCTGTATCTATTTTAGCGCCAATGGCCACGCTGGCAACATGAGCTGATTGTGAAAACTGCTGCACTTTATTATTAGGTGCTAAAGCGAGCTGCTGTTCATCGTTATTTTCAGGCTTCGCTTCACTGTCTGTGGTCGTTTTAGCCGGTAATTGAGTGTCTTGCGAAGTAACGGTGTCAAGTGATTGCACGTGTGTTTTGGGCTTGAGAGACTCAGTTTCTGGCTCATTGGCCACACTATTAGGCACAAGGTCAGGGGTATTCACATCGGGCTGCTCTGCACTGTCCTCTGTGTTCTCGTTAACGTGCTCTGCTGCAAGATTATTATCAGGAGCTTGTAATACAGCGGTAGTCAACTCAGTGTGCGGCTCATCTTGTTCACTTTGCTCAGCACTCACAGCACCTACGAAGCTGTATATTACAGTCGCCAGGGCCACTAAAATCACGCCACTGAACATAAAAATACGTCGCCAATGCCATTGGTACGTTACCGCTGTGGGTGATGTGCTTGCAGGCTCCGCCGAATTCATATTTGCTGTTATTACAAGTTTGTTTGTCATGTTGGCCTCTTCACAACCAAAAATTAACTTAAGCGAGCAATTAACCACGCTCGAATAGCCATCAGTTCTTCACCACACACCTGATGTGCCATCGGATAGTCTTGCCAGCTAACTTCCATGTTATTTGCGCTCAGTACGTCAAATGCTTGCCTGCCCGCGCTATGCAGTACAACATCATCCATACGCCCATGCGCCATAAATATATTTAACGCCTGTTGCTTAGCTTCGTCAGCCAACTTATCGGGTGCGCACATATACGTTGATAACGCCATGACACCTGCTAACTTATAATCAAGACGTGGAGCCAAATGCAGTGACACGACTCCCCCTTGCGAAAACCCTGCTAAAATAATTTTACTCGCGGGGATGCCTTTCGCTATTTCTTGATCAATGAGCTCAGCCACTTTAGCAGCAGACTCTCGTACGCCTTGTTCGTCGGCACGCTTATCTAAATCCATCGATTTAATGTCGTACCATGAGCGCATCGCCATGCCCCCATTAATGGTGACCGGTTGCACTGGCGCATGAGGAAACACAAACCGCACACCGAGCTCTTTCGGTATCGCTAACTGCGGAGCAACAGGGGCAAACCCCTCCCCCGAGTCACCCAAGCCATGCAACCAAATAACGGTTGCCTTATGCTCACCTTGCGCGGGGTATTCTACAAACCCTAAACTCATAACTCAGAACGCCACTCGATTGGTTGACCCGCTTGGCGCGAAGCCGCATCGCACATAAATTGCCAGAACTCAGCACCAGAACGATTATCAATCCACTTATCGTCTCGCAATTCAAAGTGATGACCATTGAATTTAGTTGCCACCCACACTTGGTGCAATGGCGCTTGTTTATTGATCACTATTTTGCTGCGATCTGGGAAGATGATTTCTAAAATACCTGATGCAGACTCGTAGTCTAAATCAGCATCACATTCATCGATTTGCTCTTCAATTGTTAGCATCAACGCATCGGCTAGTGTGTGGTATTCATGATCAGTCATTTTAGTGTCCTTTAACGGGCTTTAAGCCTAGATCTGGAGGCAGATTGTGTACATCAAGTGTAACAGGAATAAATTCATCCGCGAATAGCTGCATTTTTTAAATATTCTGTTACTCTGCGATTATAAAGCCAGCAACCGTATTAATCTAATGAAAGAGACTCATAGCCAAAAATTTAAAACAATTTTACCTCTTAGTGCCCTACTTATGCTCACTCTGGTGGGCTGTGGACAAAGCGGTGCGCTTTATCTTCCAGATGATACTGCAAAGCCAGCAGAATCTCAGCCACAGGCTGATCCATCCGAACAACCAGAGCAAAAACAGGACCAATAGATGGACTTTTTTAACTACAATAATAATCAGCTGTTCGCTGAAGACATCGCTGTCAAAGAGCTTGCCGACCAATACGGTACGCCCTGCTATATCTATTCACGTAAAACCTTTGAGCGCCATTATCTCGCTTTCGCCGAGGCAGCTAAATCACACAAAAGTTTAGTCTGTTACGCCGTTAAAGCGAATTCAAACATTGCTGTATTAAATATTTTAGCGCGCTTAGGCTCTGGTTTTGACATTGTTTCTAAAGGCGAGTTAGCTCGCGTTATTGCAGCCGGTGGCGATGCCAGTAAAGTGGTATTTTCTGGCGTTGCAAAAACTGCTGACGAAATTGCCTACGCGCTTGAATTGGGGATCAAGTGTTTTAACGTTGAGTCGGTTGCTGAGCTAGACCGTATATCAGAAGTAGCAACTTCACTAAACCGTGTTGCACCTATCTCGATTCGCGTGAACCCGGATATCGATGCCAAAACACACCCGTATATCTCAACCGGTTTAAAAGAAAATAAATTTGGCATTGATATTCAAACAGCGGTCAGCGTTTATCAATATGCAGCATCGCTTCCAGGTTTAAACATTACTGGGGTTGACTGTCACATTGGCTCACAGCTTACAGAAATTAAGCCTTTCTTAGCGGCTCTGGAAAAAGTGCTGACCTTAATCGAAGAATTAAAAGCCGTGAATATCACACTTACCCACCTAGATATTGGTGGAGGATTAGGCGTGCCTTATAATGGTGAAACACCGCCTCACCCAAGTGAATACGTTGATAAAATCACATCTCGCTTAGCTAATTATCAAGACTTAGAGCTTATTTTTGAGCCCGGTCGAGCCATTGCAGCTAATGCGGGTATTTTAGTGACCAAAGTTGAGTTTATTAAACAAAATCAAGACAAATATTTTGCCATTGTTGATGCCGGTATGAACGATATGCTGCGCCCATCTCTTTACCAAGCATGGCAAAAAATTGTGCCTGTCGAACCGCGCGAAGATGGCACGCCACGTCAAAACTACGACATTGTTGGCCCAGTGTGTGAAACGGGTGACTTTTTAGGAAAAGACCGTGAGCTTGCGCTACATGCTGGTGACCTACTGGCGCAACGCAGTGCTGGCGCATACGGCTTTACCATGAGCTCAAATTACAACTCACGTCCACGCGTCGCTGAGATCATGGTCGATGGCAAGCAAAGCCACTTAATCCGCCAACGTGAAACCTTAGAAAGCCTTTGGCAAGGTGAGAAAATTTTACCATAAACGTTTTTATAACCGCCCTGCTCTGTGGCATGATTAGCTCAGAGCAAATCCGAATTAGAGCGCTATGTTAGTTAATTTCTCAAAAATGCACGGCCTAGGTAACGACTTTGTTGTTATTGATAACATCACGCAGAATGTTTTCTTGTCACGTGATCAAATAAAGAAACTGGCAGATCGCCACTTTGGTATCGGCTTCGATCAATTACTTATGGTTGAAGCCCCTTACTCTCCTGATTTAGATTTTCACTATCGTATTTTTAATGCTGACGGCAACGAAGTGGAACAATGTGGCAATGGTGCTCGCTGTTTTGCGCGTTTTGTGCGCATGAAAGGCTTGACCAACAAACATAAAATTACCGTATCAACCAAGTCGGGAAACTTAACCTTATACATAGAAAAAGATGGTCAAGTAACCGTAAACATGGGCCACCCAGTCTTTGAGCCAAACAAAATTCCTCTCAAGGCAAGTAAACGCGAGTTAACTTACATTATTCGCACTGAAGAGCACACTATTTTTAGCGGTGCCGTGTCGATGGGGAATCCGCACTGCGTGTTAGAAGTCGACGACATTCAAACCGCAGAAGTCGCAACCTTAGGTCCACTACTTGAAAACCATGAACGCTTTCCACAGCGCGCAAATGTAGGATTTATGCAGGTTATTTCACAAGACCACATAAAACTAAGAGTGTGGGAGCGAGGCGTAAATGAAACATTAGCCTGTGGTACAGGGGCGTGCGCAGCGGTGGTGATTGGTCAAATACAAAGTAAACTGGCAAGCATTGTACAAGTTGACTTACCAGGAGGAAGCTTACAAGTGCGCTGGCAAGGTGAAGGTCATCCAGTAAGAATGACAGGGCCTGCAGAGCATGTATTCGACGGACAAGTGGCATTATGAGTAAACTAACAGAACAACATGTAGCTGAGTATTTAAAAGCACATCCAGACTTTTTAATAAATAATCCAGATGTTCTTGCGACACTTGAGTTGCAACAGCAAACGGCCGCTGCGACATCATTAGTGCACATTCAGCAGCGTCAGTTGCGTGAACACAACACCTTATTAAAAAATAAAATTGAGCAGTTAGTTGCACAAGCAAAAGAAAATGAATTGATTCATCGTTTGTTTAGCGAATGCCATCGCCAACTGTGGACTAACTACGACTTCAAAACGCTGGCAAATAATCTGCGCAATATTATTTGCACAAACCCGCTAATCAATGAATGTCAGTTAGTAAAGTATGAAAAAAAATACGATGATTTAATTGCTCACCGTTTACAAAATGACGGCATCTACTTAGGACGAGTGAATCAGCAAGAACGCGATTTATTATTTTCAGAATCAACCCAATCAACTGCCTTGTATTTGATTGGAAATAGCAACCACCCTGTCGCTATTTTGGCGTTTGGCAGTGATGATGTTAACCACTTTGAGCCCGCTAAAGACAGTTTTTTTGTGCTTGAGTTCGTTCGCTCATTACAGCTACGGTTATTGGAACTTGCATGAGCGACGTAACAACGCCAGACCTTAATGAATTAAGCGATGCATGGCGTACGCCCATCCAGCTTTTTGCTGACTACTTACGTTACGAAAAACAATATTCGATACACACCATAAACCAATACACCAGCCAGCTCGGCTTTGCCGCTTTATATTTTAGTAAGCTCAGTGAGAACTGGTTTACGGTTCAAGGTGAGCATATTCGCCGCTACAGTATGCAGCTGCGCAGTAAACAGTTAAGTGGCCGCACCATTAGTTTAAAGCTCAGCTGTATTCGCAGCTTGTATAAATTTTTAAAAGCAAAGAACATTGCCAATCAGGCACATTACCATAACCCTGCTGAAGCTATTAAAGGGCCTAAATTCTCAAAACCCTTGCCGAAAAATTTAGACGTTGATCAAATGGCAAAATTGCTAGAATTACCCGATGACGATCCTCTCGCTATTCGTGATAAAGCGATGATGGAGTTAATGTACTCATCGGGCTTGCGTATTAGCGAGTTAGTTGGTGCCAACATACAAGATATCAATCCCCGAGAAGGCGAAATTTTAGTACGGGGTAAGGGCAACAAAGAGCGTTTACTGCCCGTGGGGAGTAAAGCGTTAAGTGCGCTAAAAGCATGGCTAAAAATTCGCCCACAATTTGCACACCCTGATGAAATAGCCATATTCGTCAGCAGCCAAAAGAAACGTATTTCAATACGTCATGTACGGTTGCGCATGCAAGAGTGGGGGATCAAGCAAGGTATCAGCTCACAAGTACATCCGCACAAGTTACGTCACTCATTTGCATCACATATTTTAGAATCGTCGGGTGACCTGCGTGCAGTACAAGAGTTATTGGGACACACTAGTTTGTCTGCGACTCAAGTTTATACACACCTTGATTTTCAACATTTAGCCAAAGTATACGACAACACCCACCCACGCGCTAAAAAGCGCTCAACACCCGAGTAACCCTGTAATTATGATCCGATTTAATCGTGCCTTATCGCCCGTTTCTGTTCTAAGTTTTGATTTAGATGACACCTTATACAACAATCATCCAATCATAAAATCAGCCTTACAAGCCCAAGCTGACTACTTAGCAAATATTGAGCAATGGCCTGCCGACAGTATGAACTACTGGCTGACATGTCGCGATAATGCATTAAAACAAGACACAACCTTGGTTGACGATGTCACTCGTTGGCGACAAGCAGCCCTGTTATATGCAATGCAGGATCTTGGCTTTGAACACGACCTTGCCAAACACCATGCCGAACAAGCATATCAGGCCTTTGCAGATGCTCGTAGTCAAATAACCGTTGCTGATGATGTGCTTGAATTACTTGAAAAGCTTGGCAGGCATTTTCGCTTAATCGCGATTACTAATGGCAATGTCGAGGTTGAAAAGTTTAATCTAAATGGGGTGTTTGAGTTAGTGCTTCAAGCAGGCCCACATGGTAAAGCAAAGCCTCACGCTGCTTTATTTAATAACGCAGCGCAGTTATTAAATGTCGCTCACAGTGAAATTTTGCATATTGGTGATAGCTTAGACACTGACGTACAAGGCGCTAATAATGCGGGCTGTCAGAGTGTTTGGTTAAATAACCAAGCGACTAATTATCAATACAAAGGGCTGGCGGATATTGAAATTGAAGATATTTTTGCATTAAATCACTTAATTAAAGAGTAACTATTTTTACACGGTCTCGGTTGTTGCTAAAGTAATCCTCTAATCATTGAGATTTTTAGGCAAAATAAATGAATACTCTGCTGAAACTTTTACTACTGTGCTCATTAAGCATTAATGGCTACTTTATTTGGCAGCTCAGTCGTCAAGAGACCACGGTGATAGCAGATAAACAGCAATTTACAGCAACTCAGGTTAATAGCGCTGTTCAACCTAAGCTATTTGAGCACGCCATCACATTGTTTAATAACCAACAATTCGATAAGGCTGTTGCCGCATACTCGCAGCTCAAGGACAATTCACCGCAATACGCACAGCAACTTAAACATGCATGGCAACAAACCGTTGAAACATGGCTGCTAGAGCAGCACGAGCATATCAGCGAGCAATTTCTAAGCGCCTTTTTAAACAGTCATCCATACGATGCCGCCATGTTAAAGCTCGATGCAAAACGGTTAATTAATCAAGGTTATGTACAACAGGGTATTGTTAATTTGATGGCGCTAAGTGATCAATTAGACAGTAATCCGCACAGTGACCTCACTCAGCAAATAGAAGAGCTCACTACTTTACACAGCAATCACTTAATTAACACACAACATTGGCAGCAATTGCTCGAACACAGCCAGCAATGGTTAGAATACGCGCCCTATCATGCCTACTACTTATATATTCATGCATTGGCTTACTACCACTTAGGTGACTATGTGGCGAGTCAAATAAGTTTAGGGCAGTTACCTAATAACCATGCCTTTAAAACACAATCCGACCAACTTAAGCAAAAAATACAGCATGCTTTGGCAGGCGTTGAGAAAGTGAAATTAACTCCCCGAGGGGCGCATTACCTTGTTAGTAGCGTTATTAATAATGAGATTGAGGCCACGCTCATGATTGATACGGGAGCAAGCTTTACCGTTATTGACCAAGCGCTATTGAATACACTCAGCGAACCGGCCCGCTATATTGACACCTTACACGTAAATACGGCGAATGGGCTCGTTGAAGCACAACGCTATCGAGTACAATCGTTTCGCATAGGCCAGCAAAAAGTTGATGACTTTGATATTTTGGTTATCAACAATCACACGGGCTTCGGCCTACTTGGTATGAACTTTTTAGAGAAATTTAAGTTTAATATCAATCAGCAACTGGATGAGTTAGAGTTAACAAAGACTATTTATTAAGGACGAAACATGACACTCAATGACTTCTTACAAAAATTAGCTGAAACACCCCATTTAATCGAGTTTACCGATACAATGGCGGTAATTGATCGTCATTATGACTTTACGCCCAGTGGTTTCAATAATCACGGACTAATTAGTTCAGCCAATGAGAATAATGGATCATGTAAAATCTTCGCGTTTGCCAAACTTAATCAACTCAGCAAACAAAACACCCTCGATTGTTTTGGCGCGTTTTACCGTGAAGACGTTGTTAAACACCCTGATGGCCAAGATCACATGAATATACGCACGTTTATGCTCGCACCTGATACTACGCCGTTTTTGGGGATCACCTTTCGCGAAGAAAATGTACTAAAAGCAAAATAATACCATTATTCCGCTTAATTAAGTGGTCTATTTTGAGGCAATAAAACCGCGTTGATAACAAGGCAAAAATTTAGTTATTTAGTTGTTCTAAATCAGAAATTTTTAACGCAGGTAGCGAC
>NZ_JACDWU010000060.1:0-2994 GCF_016464045.1 Pseudoalteromonas sp. bablab_jr011
CTCGCATCTCGCTTCTCGTAACTCGTTACTTACAACCCCTTCGCGCGAAATAAATTTCACGCCTACATTAAACCGTAGGCGTTATGCTTGCATGGCGTGTTTGCGCAGCAACGTCTCTTTAAAAATTCACGGCTAAAGCCCTTCCTACAAGTGATACACACTTCACACGTGGGAGGCGTTTTAACGCCGAAAAAGCAAACCTGTTCAGTGGTATTAAACACCCTTCACGGTATAGCTGTACTAGCTCGCACCTCGTACTTCGTAACTCGCGGCTTATTTATCTCGTTACTTATTTACCTCGCTTTTCGATGCTCGTTACTTATAAATTCACGGTTCAAGCCCTTCCTACGCCGTAAATATTTCTGGTAAACTTTTCCTTTGTTTTTTCACTCTGAATGCGCAATGACACAACACTCTCTAACTTTAATCGTATTGGCGGGCGGACTTGGTAGCCGTTTTGGTGGAAATAAGCAAATTGCTGAAATCCCTGGCCTTGGTTGTACCATTATGGAACTCAGTATTGCCGATGCAGTAAACGCGGGGGTAAGCCAAGTTGTCATCGTGATTAATAAAAAAATACGTGCAGAGTTCGAGGCTACCATTTTACCTCGCTTACCTAAATCACTCGATATTGTGCTCGTAGAACAAGAGATCACAGCGATACCCGCTAAATTTAGCTCTTTAGCCACAACGCGCACTAAACCTTGGGGTACAGGCCACGCACTTTTATGTGCAAAACCGTTTGTTCATAACCCTGCTATAGTTATCACCGCCGATGATTATTACGGTGCTTCATCATTCGAGATTATCGCAGAACATTTTAAACACAATTCGCAGTGGGCAATGGTTGGCTACCCAATTAAAGACACGCTTTCAAAGCAAGGTGGCGTTAACCGAGGGGTATGTAAGGTAGATCAGCAAGGCTATCTTATCGATGTGGTTGAGTATTTAGATATAAAACGTGAGAACAACACGCTTTATGGCAATAACCCACACAGTGAACAATGCGAAATAGCGAATGATGCACTAGGCTCAATGAGCTTTTGGGGAATTACACCACGTATTTTTGAGTATTTAGAGAGTGGTTTTTCTGAGTTTCTAGAAGATAATGACAACGGTGTCACAAAAGAGTATTATTTGCCTGACCAAATCCAAAAAGCAATCAAAAACACATTTCAATCAGTGGCTGTCTACCAGGCTCAATCTGCTTGGTATGGTGTTACTTACAGATCAGAGCTAGAAAAGGTTTCAAAAAAGCTTTATGAATTACATCACGGACGAACTAACAACAAGCACACCTGTTCAAATGCAAATTAAAAGTGAATTTCCTATGAAGTCTAACCCAGTTGCAGCGCATTTATCTGAATGTTTTGGCCTAAACAAAGTGGATGTAAGTCTAAAACCAATTGGCAACGGCCACATCAACACCACAATGCTTTTAAAAACGGATGAACATGCGCTAGTTGTGCAAAAGCTCAATACCGATGTGTTTCCACACCCAGAGCAACTGGTCGAAAATGCACGTTTGATTGAACAGCATTTAACAGAAAAACACCAAAAAGGTGAGTATGATTTAGACATTATTCGCCATGTACCCACAATAAAAAATGACTTTTTGGTTGAGTACGATCACGGTGTATGGCGTGCACTCGAATTTATTGGCGGCAGTTACAGCGAAGATGTTGTTGCAACTATTTCGCAGGCACAAACTGCAGCCAATGCATTTGGACAATTCGCTTTAGCATTGCAAGACTTTGAAGCTGACCAGCTGCATCATGTCATTCCTAATTTTCATAATTTAGCGATGCGTTTTGACGCTTTCAAAAAGGTCGTCGAACATGACCCAGCAAGCAGAGTGGCGCTTTGCCAAAGCGATATTGATTTTTGCTTAAACCAATATACGCTAGTCGATGAACTAAAAGAGCTTGAAGGTAAAATTCCACTTAGACCTTGCCATAACGACACGAAAATAAACAACATGCTTTTTTGTAAGCAGTCAGATGATGCCAAAGCCGTTATCGACCTAGATACCTGCATGCCAGGCTACTGGTTGTTTGATTTTGGTGACATGGTGCGTACATTCTGCTCACCAGAGCAAGAAGACTCTACGAATTTAAACAACGTGCGCGTACGTGAAGAGATCTTCGCCGCTATCGTAAAAGGTTATGTAGAACCGTTAAAAGAGGTTATTACCGACGCCGAAAAAGAAAGCTTTTGGCTTGGTACAAAAGTCATGACCTTTATGATTGGCCTGCGCTTTTTAACCGACTTTATCGATGGTGATAACTACTTTGCCACCAAGCACGCACACCATAACCTAGAACGTGCCCGCAACCAGTTTGCCCTATACCGCGATATTCTCGCCAAAGAGCATACCCTTAAAGCGATTTTAGAGATAAATAAGGGATGAACTGGAGGTTAGAGGTTAGAGGTTAGAGGTTAGAGGTTAGAAAGATAGAGGTTAGAGGTTAGAGGTTAGAAAGATAGAGGTTAGCCATCTTCGCGCGAAATAAATTTCACGCCTACAAAAGATACACATCTCTCACGTAGGAGGCGTTTTAACGCCGAAAAAGCAAACCTTTTCAGCGGTATTAAACATCCTTCAAGGTTTAGCTCGCATCTCGCTTTTCGTAACTCGTTGCTTATAACCCTTTCACGGCTAAAGCCCTTCCTACAAGTGATACACATCACACATGTGGGAGGCGTTTTAACGCCGAAAAAGCAAACCCATTCAGCAATATCAAACAACCTTCACGGTATAGCTGTACTAGCTCGCATCTCGTACTTCGTAACTCGCTGCTTACAACCCTTTCACGGCTAAAGCCCCTCCTACAAGTGACACACACCTCACATGTGGGAGGCGTTTTAACGCCGAAAAAGCAAACCTTTTCAGCAATAATAAACAACCATCTCGGTTTAGCTCGCATCTCGCTTCTCGTAACTCGTTACTTACAACCCCTTCGCGCGAAATAAATTTCACGCCTACATTAAACC
>NZ_JACDWU010000007.1:0-11151 GCF_016464045.1 Pseudoalteromonas sp. bablab_jr011
GAGAAAAATAGCCATGGCGTTATTTAAACAAGATACAACTAAAACAGCCAGTATGGCGAGAAAAAAGAAAATGGCAGGGCTAGACGATGATTATCGCTCAACCCTGTTAGAATCTGGGATTAAAATGCGCTAGCCGTGACAAAGGTTTTAAAACGGAGAGTTTTGCTGTCATAGTCGTACTTTCTTAATCGAAACTACGGCAATAGTAGGAAGCAAAACTTAAGAAATCCTTATGGTAATCTTAATATTTTCTAAACCAGAAAAACTTCAGTAAATCTTAAGTGAATCTTAAGTTTGGTGCTGTAACCTGATGAGGTAGAAGAGTTTTTACTTATTTGAGTAACATATGAAATTGTTAATTATTGAAGATTCAGTGTCATTAAGACGTAGTCTACGAGTTGGCCTTGAAAACTTAGGTTTTACCATTGATGAAACTGGCGATGGCGCTGAAGGACTTAGTATGGCAATGACAGGAGAGTACGAATTAATAGTACTCGACATTATGTTACCCAGTATTGATGGTATTACGTTATTACAAACCATAAGAGCAAAGCAGCTCGATGTGCGTGTGCTCATTTTATCTGCCAAGCAAGAACCTGAAGACAAAGTGAAAGGGCTGCTGACTGGGGCCGATGACTACCTAACAAAACCATTTTCGTTTGATGAGCTTCATGCAAGGTTATTAAACTTGATGCGTCGCGGTGGCTTGAAAACAATCAGTGATGTGATCCGCATCGATAACTTGGCTTTGAACTTACAATTAAAACTGTTGCAAGTCGGTGACACTGTAATCGACCTTACGCCCAACGAATACAAAATTGTTGAGTGCTTATTTAGTAATCAAAATAAAGTGATTACATCAGAAAAGTTAAGTACTTATATTGCAGGGCAATATGACTTAGTTTCGAAAAACTCTATTGAGGCGCATTTATCATCAGCACGTAAAAAGGTCAGAGCGGCAGGTGGTGAGTTACCTATTCAAACCAAGCGTGGTTTTGGTTACATAATTCAAGGAAGGTGATGAAATCAATTCGCAGTAAATTAGTTTTTACTCTATCCATAGCGATAACTGGGCTTGTTTTAGGTATTTTATTAGCCACAGATATTGCAGTCGATAATTGGATTGATAATGAGTTTAACCGTGGCTTACACTCAAAAGCTGGCATGCTGATGACTTTGGTACATGAAGATGAAGAAGGGGTGACTTTTAATTTCTCGAGTGAATTTATGCCAGAGTTTGATGGGCAGTTTGAGCCTGAGTATTTTCAGATTTGGACTGAGGAGGGAGTGTTTACACGCTCACAAAGCCTTAATTTATTTGCTTTTAAGAACCTTAAGTTTGAAGAGTTAAAATTGGGTGAAGCGAAAATAATGACCACCCAGCTACCGGATGGTCGTGACGGACGAATCATTTATACTCGTTTTCAGCCGCAACTTGACTCGCACTCACATAGGAATTTTTATAATGGAGTGAGTAGACCACATCACAGCACGCTTACTTTAGCCTATGCCGCGTCTTCTGAAGAAGTTGATTTTATTTTGTGGTTAATTGACGTTATTTTTATTGTAACCACAGTGACAGTCATTGTTTTTATTCGGCTCTTTGTACGTAAATCGGTCGACAGTTCTTTAGCGCCACTGAATAAACTCAATCGTGATATTAGTCGGCTTAGTATCGCAGATAAAAATGCAATAATTGTCGTTGAAGAACCAGTTAAAGAGCTGCAGCCGATTGTAAATAGCTTGAATGCCTTTATTAAAGAAAATAGGCAGCTGTACTTTCGCGAAAAACGTTTAACGTCAGACATCGCTCACGAACTAAAAACCCCCATTGCTGAGCTAATCAACATGGCCGAAGTGGCCATTCGTTTTCCTGATGAAAAAGAATTTGAAGCCGATTTTAAACCCGAGGTACTGAAAATTAGCCAACGGTTAAAAAGCATTGTGTCGAACCTATTGCTACTGCATAAATACAGTAATGAAGCCTTACCAAAACAAGATGCTTGCGATTTAAATCAGGTCATAATGCGTACCTTAGAAAGGTGCGATCTAGAGCGAGTTGAATTTGCACTTCAAGAAGATATCCCAGCTATTGTTAGTAACTTATTTGCACTTGAATCAATCATCATCAATCTTGTGAATAACGCCAAACAATACAGCCCAGAAAAGAGTGTAGTGACTGTAAGTACGCTGCTTAATAAAGAGGGTAAGTTGCAATTATCTGTTACTAATGAATTAAAAATACTCTTAACCGATGAAGATATTAGCCAGTTATTTGATCCACTGTGGCAAAAAGACAGTGCCAGAACATCCAGCGATAATTTTGGTCTTGGATTATCGATTGCCAAAGCGTTAAGCACATCGATAAACGCCGAACTTAACGTTGAGTTAAATGATGAAATTATTACCTTTAGTTTGAAATTAAAGTGAAATTTTGCAGCGTGTGTATTTATGTGCAACACTGAAAGTGAACAACAATAAGGAATAATAACTATGGGTAAAATTATTGGTATCGCACTTATCGTGATTGGTGTTGCACTTGCTGTATGGGGTTATAACGTTTATGACTCGGCCAGTGCTCAAGTAAGTCGTACGTTTAGTGGCGACACACCAATCGAAGCATGGCTTGGTATGGTGGGTGGGGCAATCTGCGCCATTGTGGGAATTTATAAAGTAAAATAAGCAACCACATGTTGAAATAAGCAAGCTAATACCTGATACTGTATTTATATACAGTTGTGGTGTTAGCTATGCAAAAACAATTACCGCTAAAATATTATTTAAATCACTTTTTTGAATTAGCCGAATTTATTCAGGCGCAATGCAAAACGTTGCTAACTCCTGAACAACAGCAATTTATCGTTAAGTTAACCCAGCTCGACGAACAAAGCTTGTGTACTTTGTTACGTATCTATTCGCGAAAACCAAGACTTGTCGCGCTTTCATCGCTTAATTACGAAGAAATCCCAAACCTACACGGCGCTATTTTTAAACTTAAGCAGTTCGCGCTGGTGGCTCACCCTACGGTTGATGATCTTGATTTGGTACTTGCTCATTTAACGAAACCTGAGCTTGTTGCATTGCTTGCCGATGACGCACTTTTTAAAACCCCTGTTACGTTTAAAAAGTCGGCTAGTAAAGGGGTTTTACTGGCACTGTGTAAACAACATATTGACCGAGAGGCGAATGCGCTTGAACAGTTATGTGGAGAGTTTGTTGTTAATAGCCGAGCAGAATATTACGAGTACTTTGAATTTTTATACAGCGGTCGCTTAAGTGCAGGTGATATAAACCATCAAAACCGCTTTGTTATGCGTGATTTAGGGATAGCGAAGGTGCGTAATGATGTTGGTGAAACGCGGTCACGTTTTAATACTCTTGAAGAAGCACAGACTCATTACCAATTAAATCAATGCCGCATGCAGTTTAAGGCATGCGAGATGCCTGAACAATATCGTCATTTAGCCAATGAACTGTTACAGATAAACTGTACTGACGATTTAGCGCACAGTATTAAAAATAAACTGCTTATTCGCTTATTTAAGCAATTTAAAGAGGCCGATTTGGCTTATGCATGCACACTTTTAGATAATTGCACTGGTAGCAGTGAGGCACAAGAGCTGGCTATTCGTGTACGTTATAAACAAGGTGATACTGAATGGGTACAGCAAACGTTAGAAGCAATTATTAACGACCCCATCGACGACGGCATTTTGTATTTTGCTGAAGATTTCTTACAACGAAAATACAACAAGCAGCAGCGCTCTCGGTTAACGCAAATGCTCAGTGATACTGAGTGTCAGTTAGAGATTGACGATATTTATCGTGGCGATGTTGAGCAAGGAGTCTGTGAGTATTATCAACAGCAGGGATATACGGTATTTTTTACTGAAAATAATCTGTGGTTGAGTTTATTCGCGCTGACGTTTTGGCAAGAACTGTTTGTGGATACACCGTACCCACCGTGCAATGAATTTGATATTTACCCGCATGTTTTATTAGCCGATTGTTTTTACGCTTCGCAGCAGGCAGATATTGAGCAAAAACTGGCAACGTTCACCCATAATGATTGTATTTATAAGCAGGTTTGCAAAAGTGCAGCGCAGTTTTACGATACGCCAACGGGGTTGTTTCAATGGCACAGTGATATTCTTGAGCCTTTAAAAGTGCTTATTCAGCACAGTGAACTTGAGAGTTTAAAAGCGCATTTATTGCAAATGACAAAAACTTTTAAACAACTCAAAGATGGCTACCCAGACTTAATGGTACTGAAAGACACTGGCTTGTGCTTTGAAGAAGTGAAAGCGCCTGGTGATAAACTCAGACGCAATCAGCTGGTGAGTATTGATATATTAAAACAGCATGGCTTTACCGTGAATATTGTTGCGGTAAATTGGTTTAATGATCCTAACCGTATATACAGTGTGGTTGACATTGAAACCACGGGTGGGGTGCAAGGTAATAATAAAATAACCGAAATTGCCGTGGTGCAGCTACAAGCCGGCGAAGTGATTAAGCAGTGGGCAAGTTTAATTAATCCAGAGCGAAGTATACCGCCATTTATCACCAAGTTGACTGGCATTAATGCCGCCATGGTGCGCGATGCCCCTTGTTTTGCTGATATAGCCGATACGCTCAGAGGGCTCTTAAAAGGGTCGGTATTTGTGGCTCATAATGTGAATTTTGATTACAGTTTTATTCGAAAAGAATACGCCGCAATCGCCCAGACCTTTAAAATGCCTAAATTGTGCACGGTGGTTGAGTCGCGAAAAGCATTTCCGAAACTTCCCTCATACTCGCTTGGTAATTTAGCTGCACATTTTGAACTGAATTTAACAAATCATCACCGTGCGCTGGCTGATGCTACCGCCACAGCCCAGTTGTTAAAACTTATTCAGCAAACACAATCAAAAAAGGCGAGTTAAACTCGCCTTTTATCATTTTGCGTTTGCGGTTATTCGTACTCAATAGGGTCTGTTATGTTATTAAGTGCGAAGGCTTCTAAACGCTCTTGGCATGCACCACATTTACCACAGGCTTTGTCGCGGCCGTTGTAGCAGGTCCATGTTTGGCTGTAATCAAGGCCCATTTTTAAACCATCTGTCAAAATATCGATTTTCGTATTGTTTAAATAAGGGCTGAAAATTTCAACGGCGTCGTAGTTTGCAATACGGCATACATCATCCATTTTTTTAACGAACTCTGGACGACAATCTGGGTAAATTGCATGGTCACCTGAATGAGCACCGTAATACACTTTGCTGGCTTTTAGCGACACTGCGTAGCCAACAGCCAGAGATAATAAAATCATGTTACGGTTTGGCACGATCGTGCTCTTCATGCTCTCTTCTTCGTAATGACCTTCTGGCACGTCTATATCGTCGGTTAACGACGAGCCGCCAATCAGTTGATTAATCGCAGAAATATCAACGATTTTATGAGGAACACCAAGCTTTTCACATACTTGTGCCGCCACTTTAAGCTCTTTGACATGACGCTGGCCGTAGTCGAACGACAGGGCATACACTTCGTGGCCTTGCTGCAGGGCTTTATTTAATACGGTAAATGAGTCCATACCGCCGGAATAAATAACAACTACTTTTTGCGTCATAACTGTTTTGCTCATACTTTTGATAGAGGTTTACTTCAGGGCGCGATATACTACACGGCTCGGGCCTAAATAACAATTTTTGCCCGCGATTTTGGTTTTTAGGCGGCCAATTTTTACTGTCCGTCGCGTCGTAAGTGAGATGTCTTTTGTACAAAATTAACGAAGTGTTTGAAACAATTCAAGGTGAAGCAAGTTTTACGGGTACACCTTCAATCTTTTTACGTTTGCAAGGCTGCCCTGTGGGCTGTGCTTGGTGTGATACAAAACAAACATGGGACGTTGATAATGTGTATAGGGTGTCGCTTGATGACACGGTCGAAAAAAAAGCGGACTCTGATCATTGGGCCGAAGCCTCTGCAGAGCAAATATTAGCGCTATTTAAAGAACGCGGTTACAACGCAAAGCATGTGGTGATCACCGGTGGTGAACCTTGCATGTATGACTTAAACCCAGTGTGTGAGCTATTACATGCAAACGGTTATTCTACGCAAATAGAAACCAGCGGCACATTCGAGATTTTAGTCCCTGAGCAAACGTGGGTGACGGTTTCACCAAAAATTAATATGCGCGGCGGTTACAAAGTACTGCGCAGTGCAATGCAACGCGCCGATGAAATTAAACACCCAGTGGCCATGCAAAAGCATGTTGAAGAGCTTGAAGATTTGTTTTTAAAAACAGGCGTGAATCCGCGTTTAGTTTACCTTCAACCCATCAGTCAAAAAACATCAGCGACTAAACTGGCCATTGAAACCTGTATTGCAAAGAACTGGCGCTTATCAGTGCAAGTGCATAAATATTTAGGAATTAGTTAAACACATAATTTTTGTGTACAGAAACAAAAAAAGCGTTGCACTGAAGTGACCCCCAATAGTTGGCAACGCTTTTTTACTATGTTCTCGTAACTCGTAACTCGTAACTCGTAACTCGTAACTATTTATTCTGCGCTAAATAATCAAGCACAACCTGATGATGATCTTTGGTTTTAAACTTATCAAACACGTGCTTGATTTTACCATCTTGACCAACTAAAAAGCTGATGCGGTGAATACCCTCGTACTCTTTACCCATAAACTTTTTGTAACCCCAAATACCGAATGCATCGGCAATGGCGTGATCTTCATCGGCTAACAGATCAAAATTAAGCTCTTTCTTAGTTTCAAAATTCTTTAGTCGTTTGATTGGATCAGGGCTAATACCAACAACGTGCGTATTGAACTTAGCAAGCTCTGCTTTTTCATCACGAAGGTTTTCAGCTTGCACTGTGCAACCAGGAGTTGATGCTTTAGGGTAAAAATAAACCAGTACTTGCTGCTCTTTTAAAAGATCAGCTAAGACAACGGTTTCGTCGTTTTGGTTTTGTAAACTAAAAGCAGGGGCTGTGTCGCCAGCTTGTAGTGGATTAATTTTCTTCATGCTTTGCTCCTTAGCGAATGCGTCTGAATATATAGTCTACGTTCAAACTACGAGAAAGATCTTCAAAGCTCACTTTAAAGTGATCAATATCGACTTCTACAGGGATATTAAACTCTAGTTCGCAGCGCATTTTAAGTTCGTCATTCTCTTCATAGGTGTCTGATTTAAGAGAACAAATACTGATATGATTGTCAGCAAAAAAGCGCGTTACTTTGCTTAGTGTTCCCGGTGTGTCAATACCTGTGTATTCGAGGGTGTAACCAGCACAAAATTCACACGCAACATGACTTGCTGTGCGTTTCATCATGGTTAATAAGCCAAGCTCCATGCCTTTTGTAGGCAATGTATGCTCAATGCGGCTAATTGCTGACATATCGCCAGCCAATAACATGATAAAGGTAAATTCGTTGCCCAAAATAGCAATGCGACTGTCAATTATATTGCAATGGCAATCACTCACTAACTGAGTCAATTCGCTAACGATACCGGGTCTATCTTCGCCAATCGCAGTGAGCACTATCTGATGATTTGTAAAAACAGTCATGGAATTTTAAGTACCTAGTAATTAATAATACCAATAGATATAAGCCAGAATAAGCCTTGATTTCACGTGAGTTTAATAACGCACGGCGGCAAAGTTTAACATAATTTACTCAGTTAACGATAGCGACGATTAATTAAGCCGTGAATAAAGTGCGCTCTTTCTTGTTTTTAGGGGCATCAGAAAGTACCATAGTTAAAATTTTGCAAGGTGATAAGCAAACACATACGTTACGCTAACCCAAACTATTCGGGTTTTTTGCATAAAATAAAAAATGTAAAGTTAAAAGTGATTTTACAGTGAACCAAATCGGCATTACCCACTCATATATTTGTTAAAAAAATTAAGGGTTTGCTAAGGAGAAATATCTGTGCAGTATTGGATCTCAAAGGCGCTTGCTGTAAGCGTATTGGTAAGTTTAACTGGGTGCGGTGTATTTACCGATGAAGCACACCATAAACGTAATTATCGTGCTAACGAACCGGTTAAAGCGCCTGAAGGACTTGCGCAACCAGCTCAAGATCCGACTTATAAAATGGAAGTGGCTCAGTACGACAATAATCCTGAAGCGAAAAATTATCGTCCACCGGCGCAAGTGATCACCATTGCACAAGGTAGCTGGGTTGAAGAAGGCGATAAAGACGCACGTGTTTATTTTGATAAAAATGACGGTATCGTTGATTTAGATGAATTTATTTGGGACTCCGTTCACGCGGTACTGAATGAGAGTAATACCCGTGCCGTTAAAGAAGATAAGTTATTAGGCAGCATAGAAACTGATTGGTACACAATCATCAAGCCTGAAGATAGCTGGTTTTGGGAAAGCGAAACGGAAGTGTCACAGCAGCGTTTTCTTTTTACAATTGAAGAGAAATCGCATCAACGTACTGCATCTTTAAATGCAAAACTGGTTGATTATAAAAGTGACTCACAAGAATTAACACCGCTTCTACAACAACAATTAGAAGTGCGTGCTTTAAACCAAGTAATCGCTGAGTTTGACTATCGTTATCGTCAACTTGAGGTTGAAATGCGTAAACAACAAGGCATTATTTCGCTTGAAATGGGCTTTGATAACAAAGGCAATGCCGCATTAGTTACTGAGCAAGATTACTTTGTTGTGTTTGATCGTTTTTCAGGTTTCTTAGAGCGTTTATCTTTCACCATTGTTGAAATTGATCAAGAGCGCGGTTTGATCACGGCTGATTACAAAAAGCCAGAGTCAAGCGTGTGGGATTCTATTTGGGGTGAAGAGCTTGCAGAACTGCCTATTGAAGATGGCCAATACCAAATTCTTGTTAGTCGTACCAATGAAGGTGGCACAAGCCTGACTTGGATGGACTCAGAAGGCAATACACTTGAGCCGGGTACAATGAATGACCTACAACAAGCATTAGAAAATGCGCTGCGCCAACGCGGCATCAATATTTAATAATTAAAAAAGTTAAAACCACCACAAAAAGAGCCTAGCCGCTCTTTTTGTGGTTTTTACAGGTTGAAAATATGTCTAACTTAAACGCTGCAAACCGCAGTAACTTGCGAACTTTGTTTACCTTTTTCGTTCCTTCACTTATAGGTGTCTTCTTGTTTATGACGCCGGTACCCATAGGTGAAGCAATGACAATTCCAATTGCTGTTATGGCAAAAGCTGTGCAGGAGTGGATTGCGCCATTTGCATTGGGGTTAATTACCACAATTGTGTGTATCACAGGTGTTATGTCGTTAATAATAAAGTTTTTTAAGCCAAGAGCGCTGTTAAAAATATTTATTATTAAACATTTGTTTGATGTAAGTTGGCTGTGGTTGACTGTGCGTTTGCTCGGTATGATATTTATTATATTAACGTACACGAAGCAAGGTCCCGAAATGATTATTTCGGGTGATACAGGGGCATTAGTTTTAAACGACCTCCTGCCGGTACTTTTTTCGGTGTTTATTTTAGCGGGTTTACTGCTGCCATTATTACTCAACTTTGGTTTGTTGGAGCTTGTTGGTACGTTACTGACAAAGGTGATGCGCCCTTTATTTGGTGTACCAGGACGAAGCGCAGTTAACTGCGTAGCGTCGTGGCTTGGTGATGGTAGTGTCGGTATTTTAATGACCGCACGCCAATATGAAGACAAGCATTATACACAACGTGAAGCTGCGATTATTGGTACCACATTTTCTGCTGTATCAATTACTTTTTGTTTGGTTGTTATTGGCCAAGTAAAATTAGAACACTTGTTTGCTCCATTCTATTTGACCGTGTGTTTAGCGGGTTTTGTTGCCGCTTTAATTGTTCCGCGTTTAC
This sequence comes from Pseudoalteromonas sp. bablab_jr011, assembly GCF_016464045.1. Classification (NCBI taxonomy): domain Bacteria; kingdom Pseudomonadati; phylum Pseudomonadota; class Gammaproteobacteria; order Alteromonadales; family Pseudoalteromonadaceae; genus Pseudoalteromonas; species Pseudoalteromonas sp. bablab_jr011. The sequence goes on from NZ_JACDWU010000007.1 coordinate 9,859, forward strand.
CGCCTTTACGTTTTAAGAAAGATTTGTATGTTGACGGCACAGAACCCGACAAGCATGCAGAGTCGGTGCCAGAAGGGAAAACTCTTATTACGCATTCTCTCGATGTAGCTTTAGCTAAAGCACGCACAGCCCCAGGCGTTGTAGGCACGCTTAAAGAAGGCTTACACAACGCATTTGACATGGTTTTTGCTGTATTACCCGTAGTGATGGCTGTGGGTACATTTGCCCTGATTATCGCTGAATACACTGCCATTTTTGAATACATGGGCAAACCATTTGTGCCATTTTTAGAATTACTGCAGGTCCCTGAAGCAGAAGCAGCGGCGCAAACTATTATGGTGGGTTTTGCCGATATGTTTATACCGTCAATATTAGCGGCGGGAAACATTGAGAGCGATGTCACCCGTTTCATTATTGCTGCAATGAGTGTCACGCAGTTAATTTACATGTCAGAAGTAGGGGCATTGTTATTAGGCAGCAAAATCCCGGTGAATATCGTTGAATTGTTTTTAATTTTTATTTTAAGAACATTAGTGACGCTGCCGGTCATTGTATTGATGGCGCATTGGTTAGTGTAAACTCGTTAGCGCATAATCAAAATGCCCTGATCAATCAGGGCTTTTTTGATCATTTTCGTCTTTTTTTTCGGGCTTTTTAAAGTCCATTTTTGCTGCATGTTTTAATAAAGCAAGGTTGCCAATGACAACCCCAAACACGGCCACGACGATTGCAATTTTTTGCCAGGTTTCCATAGGTACACTCAGCTAATTCATCAACCTAGATAGTAGCACTTATATCAATCCGCAAAAATACTTAATCATTTTGAGTGATCAAACCAGTCGCTACCTGCGTTAAAAATGTCTGATTTATGACTGCATGTATGCAGGAGGTAGATCAATGCAGGAGCAATTGCCGAGAACAACTAAATAACTAAATTTTGCCTTGTTATCAACGCGGTTATATTGCCTCAAAATAGACCACTTAATTAAGCACAATGGTATTAAAAGCGTTTTGCATAAGAAAGAGAAATAAAATCAAGTCCAGGGTTTGGGCTTTTGAATCCTGCATTAGAGTAGTGTAAATAGCGTAGTGCTAACGAACGGTTGTCACCTAAATCAGCAACCAAGCCTAACCTATCTTCAAACTGGTAGTGAGTGCTAACATTTTTTCCTGCAAAGTGGGTGATGAGATGGACGCTCCCCTAAACGGCGTCAATGCGCCAAACTGGTTAACTCACACTCAGTTAAAAGGGCTGTCTCTTATACACATCTCCGAGCCCACGAGACCCGTATG
>NZ_JACDWU010000061.1:0-588 GCF_016464045.1 Pseudoalteromonas sp. bablab_jr011
AAACACCGAGTAGGAGAAGAGGCACAAGGGCGCGAATACATCATAGGGCCGAGGTAGCTCCTCATTATGAGCCCGCATATAAGTACGCAGTCTAACAAAATTAACGAAGGGTATTGTGCAATAGGAGGAGTCCATATAAGGGGCTTTAGCCGTGAAAGGGTTGTAAGCAGCGAGATACGAGTAACGAGATGCGAGCTAAATCGTGAAGGTTATTTAATACCGCTGAAAAGGTTTGCTTTTTCGGCGTTAAAACGCCTCCCACGTGTGTGATGTGTATCACTTGTAGGAAGGGCTTTAGCCGTGAAAGGGTTATAAGCAACGAGTTACGAGAAGCGAGATGCGAGCTAGTACAGCTAAATCGTGAAGGTTATTTAATACCGCTGAAAAGGTTTGCTTTTTCGGCGTTAAAACGCCTCCCACATGTGTGATGTGTGTCACTTGTAGGAGGGGCTTTAGCCGTGAATTTTTAAAGAGACGTTGCTGCGCAAACACGCCATGCAAGCATAACGCCTACGGTTTAATGTAGGCGTGAAATTTATTTCGCGCGAAGGGGTTGTAAGTAACGAGTTACGAGAAGCGAGATGCGAG
>NZ_JACDWU010000062.1:0-14123 GCF_016464045.1 Pseudoalteromonas sp. bablab_jr011
ATGAGAAAAATAGCCATGGCGTTATTTAAACAAGATACAACTAAAACAGCCAGTATGGCGAGAAAAAAGAAAATGGCAGGGCTAGACGATGATTATCGCTCAACCCTGTTAGAATCTGGGATTAAAATGCGCTAGCCGTGCGTTACCTAGAAGAAGCCGATGAATATTACAAAGATAATGTGCCAAGTAACTCGCTAGAGCGTATTCAAGCAGACTTTTTAGCCGCCGCTTTTGCTCAAAGCAGGCACGATTATGACTACGCAATTGAGCGCCTTAACCATGTTGTTAAAGTATTTGATGACGCACTCAGTTTTGATCACAAAGCCGAACTGGACGCCCATTCTAAGCTGGTTCATTTATACGAAAAAATAGGCAAAAGCGATGAAGCAACCAAGCACTGTATTGCTATCGCAAAAATGGTGCCGTGGAAAGACAACCAAGAGCAAGAGCCCTTGTATCGCGTGCATCCTAAGTACCCCATGTCAAAGGCACAGCTTAGACAAAGTGGTTCTGTTATTATGGAGTTCGAAGTGACTCCCACAGGCTTTGTAGATAACGTTGCCGTACTTGAGTCTAAAGGCGGTAAAGCATTCGAAGTAGAAGCTATAAAAGCAATGAAAAAGTGGCGTTATGCCCCAAAATTTGAAGATGGGCATGCCGTTGCATCAACAACCCAAGTTCAGCTCGACTTTAAAATAAACTAATCAAAATAAACTAAAAGGTCGCAGTGCGACCTTTTAAAAAAATTAAAGCTTTTTGAGCAAGTTATCCGCCGCGTTTTCGATTAAATCTAGGACCTTTTCAAAACCTTGATCGCCACCATAATAAGGATCGGGAATTTCTTGCTCGCCCGCATCTCCATGGCTTAAAAATAACGACAATTTATATTGCAAATGCTCAGGGCATTGCGCGTGTAAATCAGCAAGGTTTTGCTTGTCAGCCGCTAAAATAAAATCAAACTCATAAAAATCAGCCTGCGTAACCGGGCGTGAATAAATCCCTTTAAAGCTGTAGCCTCGTTTTTCGCCTGCTGCTTTTGAACGTGAATCAGGTGGATTACCTTGGTGATAGCCAATCGTGCCTGCTGAGTCGACTTTTACATTAACATTAAGCGTCTTTGCACGACTTCTGAGCACCGCTTCAGCAGTTGGTGAGCGGCAAATATTACCCAAACATACAACCAAAACCTTCTTCATTACTCGTCCTTAAAAGTTCTTTAAAATAGCCTCATCATAGCGCTCGGCATCCAGGCTTAAATTATATTTCTCGGCGACACTATCAAGCTCAGCTTGTTTAATTGCCAGCTCATCCATAGTGATGGTGTTGTCGTCGAGCTGCCATAACAAACGCGAGCCAGCATAGCTGTAATGAATCGCTAATAAAGCATCGGCATTGCCCTCACGCCCAGCCGCTTTTAGCTTTGGCATTTTACGGGTAATCTTATTCAGCGCTTTTTTAAGCTCCCACACATACACAATCTCGGTCATATAATCATGGTTGCGGTATTTATTGAGTACAAAGCCCACCAGCAAACTGCACACAACAACCCCCAATAGATTCCAGTGAAAATGACTCCCACTTGGGTCTGGGAATAACGCAATCAAGGTTTGTGAAATGGCTAAACTACCAACGGCTAAAGCAATAACACACGCTACAATAACGTGGTTTAAATGCTTACGGTAACGGGCTTTATCTATTTGAATGAGTTTCATAACTACCTAAAGAATCACACTAATTAAAGTGAAAAAATAAAAAGTGAAAATAGTTTCACCCCTTTTTTATTTGCCAGCCGTTTTAGCTATGAAAGCAATTATCCAAAAAGGAACGGCTATGCATACTTTACCACTAAACTCAGCAAGCTTGAATAACAGCAATGGCGCTTTAAAGACAACCGTCGCAATTATAGGTGGCGGGGTAATGACCTTTGCTGCATTTGCCTTTATGCAATACCTAATTTCAGCAGAGCAACGCGCAGATATAAAAATGGGCCCCGATATCACCGTTGAAATTTACCAAGTGCCCGAAGACTCAAAAGTGCAAGTAAAGCAAACTTTGCCGCCACCGCCCGTTGCTCAGGTGCCACCGAAAACGCCCCCGCGGCCAGCTGCTGAAAACCCAGATACAATAATCATTTCCGATGCAACACCTACTATGACATTTGATGGCATTGGCGACTCACTCAGTAAAGCAATTAATCAACCAACCGGTGATGCGACCCCTATCGTGCGTATTAACCCTAAGTATCCCCCTGTTGCTGCACGTGATGGTATTGAAGGATGGGTGCAAATTAGTTTCAGCATTTCACCCACCGGCGAAGTTATCGACCCAGTCATTATTGACGCTGAGCCAAAACGAGTATTTGATCGAGAAGCTATTCGCGCTATAAAACGTTGGAAATACCGCCCCAAAGTAGTTGAAGGTGTGGCACAATTACAAACAAACCAAAGCGTTCAACTTGATTTTAAAATAGATGGATAACGGCCTATGCTAATGAGCATCAAGACATGGTTATTTGACACGCCAAACAGCGATTGTTTGGCGCTGTATGCCAAAACAGGCGACAACCGTTATCTCAACCAACTTGTTGCTCAATACGGTAACGACCTTTATCACTACCTAGTAACACAAAGTGATAAAGATCTAGCATTCGATATTTGCCAGCAAACCTGGTTAAAAGTCATTGATAAACGTGACTTTTATCACGCGCAAAACAACCCAAAAGCGTGGCTATTTCGTTTAGCGCGTAACGTGCTAATTGATGAGTTTCGAAAACAACAAAAATTTGTTGAACTAGAAGACAACCAGCTAGTGTCTGAGCCACACGATGCAAGTTATCACTACGATTATGACGCCTTTGATAAAGCACTTATGGGGCTTAGCTTTGTACAACGTGAAGCGCTGACCTTACAACAAGAAGGCTTTAGTCTCGAAGACATTGTTGCAATCACACAAAGTAACCCAGAGACCATTAAAACTCGGCTGCGATACGCCCGTCAAAACCTAAAACAACAACTTGGAGGCAATCATGAAGCGTAACGACGAGCAATTTGATGCCGATTTAAAAGCGCATTATCAAAAACGCAAAGCACAGCATACTTTAAGCCCTGAGCAGCTGACGCAAATGCAAAAGCCACAACAAGCTCGCTCAAAACAGCAACGCTTTTTAGGACTGCAAATGACAGGTGTTTTTGCTGCGCTGGCCATTTTGGGCTTTATTATGTTGCAATACAATAACCGCGAACTGACTGACGTATATGCTGTAGATTTATCAGATTACCACTGGCTTGAAGTTCATGAACTTAACGCAAAAGGCAGCTATGTCAGCAACCTAAAACAACAAAAACAAACCCTAGATGCCGACTACCAACACGCCCTTGCTGCTCATCAAACCCGTACCCGCTTCACTGGCCGCTTAGTCAGTGTTGATAACGATTGGTATATCGCAGACTGCGAGCAAAATATACTCGTACAAATAAAACAGTCACTACTTGAAGAGCTACAAAAACACGGCACACTCGATACCCACATTCACCAAGGCGACCTGTTGGCCCTTGACCAAAACCAACAAGGGCAAATCATCGCACTTAAACAGTTAACGCATGAGGCCGTGAAATGTGAAAGTTAAGACACTCGTTTCCAGTCGTTAGTTGTGAGTCGATTGCGCTAACTTCGAGTAATGAGAAGCGAGAAGCGGGTTTACCCTGCGTACTAATCTCACGTAATTCACGGCTGAAGCCACTCCTACTCTAACCTCTAACCTCTAATCTCTAACCTCTAATCTCTAACCTCTAACCTCTAACCTCTAACCTCTAATCTCTAACCTCTAATCTCTACCCCCTAATCTCTAACCCCAAATCTCTAACCTCTAACCTCTAATCTCTAGCCTCTAACCCCTAACTTACAACCGCTTTTGTTCTATCCCGCTTTTTCTACCAATAGTCGCACTTTACTGAAAGTTAATAACAATTTACCTACGAACAAGCTAGGCTAATAGTATTGTGCTTAATAATTTGGAGTAACCATGAAAAAGTCTTTATTTAGCAGCCTCGTCGTCGCTTCTATCAGTTTAACCAGCTTGCAGGCATGTGCGCAGCCAGAGCAAACAATTCCGTTAGATGCCAGTGCCAATAAGTATGAGCTTGAATTAGTGAGTAAAGGGATTCAGATCCCTTGGGGTATGGCGTGGCTAAACGAGCGTGATTTATTAGTGACCGATAGGCGTGGTGAGTTAAGGCTGATCCGCGATGGTCAGCTTGATAAACAAATAATCAAAGGAACTCCTAAGCTTCACGCAGAAGGCCAAGGGGGATTACTTGATATAGAGCTCGACCCAAATTTTGCCGACAATGGCTGGATTTACCTTTCTTACTCAGGTTATGAAGGTGATGATGAAGGCTATAACACCTCAATAATGCGTGCACGTTTAAAGGACATGACGCTTGTAGACCAGCAACTCTTATTTAATGGTGAACCAAATACCACAACAACTAAACACTATGGTTCGCGTATTGAGTTTGATAAAGACGGTTATTTGTATTTTTCGATTGGCGACCGTGGCGACAGAGATGTTCACCCACAAAGCCTTGATTACGATGCGGGTAAAATTCACCGTATCAACAGTGATGGCTCTATTCCTGAATCAAACCCTTTTTATAATCATAAAAGCGCGCGTAAAAGCATTTACTCATATGGTCACCGTAATCCTCAAGGTATGGCTATGCACCCAGAAACTGGGGTAATTTGGAGTCATGAACATGGCCCTCGTGGGGGAGATGAAATTAATATTATTAAAGCTGGGGCTAATTATGGTTGGCCTGAGATCACCTACGGCATTAACTACATTGGTACAAAAATCACTGATGAAACAAGCCGCGAAGGCATGGAGCAACCTGATTGGTACTGGGTACCTTCAATTGCGCCCTCTGGTATGGCGTTTATAAATAGCGATAAATACCCGCAGTGGCAAGGGCAAATAGCCGTGGGCTCAATGAAGTTTGCTCACCTTGTGCTTGTTAAACTCGATGGTAATAAAGTCACTGGCCACAGCAAAGTATTTGAGGGTGTTGGCAGAGTGCGCAGTATTGCGACCCATCCAAATGGAGATTTATACCTTGGGGTTGATGGTGTAGGTATTTATAAAGTTGTGCCTAAAGCCTAGCTCCAAGCCTTAAGCTGTCACCTCGAAGAAGCTAGTTTTCAGTCGTCAGATATCAGATTTGAACGTGCTGGCTATCGAGGTTTGAGAAGCGAGCCTAGAAATACGAGGTACGGACAATAAAAAACCACAGATTTCTCTGTGGTTTTTTATTGTTTGCTTAAGGGCTTAAAGTTACAAAACCAAAATACTGGTTACCAAGTAAGCGATAAAGGTTAATGCGCCGCCGAATAAGGCGTAAGGCATTTGAGTTTTAACGTGGGTTAATAAGTCACACCCAGAGGCAATCGCCGATACCGCACTGGTATCTGAAATTGGCGAGCAGTGATCGCCAAACACACCGCCACCTAAAATGGCAGCAATAACCAGTGAAGGCGGTAAACCTAGCGCTTGAATAAGCGGCACACCAATTGGAATAAGAATGGCAAATGTGCCCCACGAGGTGCCCGTAGTGAATGAAATAACCGCTCCGGTTAAAAATAGCACTGGCACAACAAGGTAAATAGGTAAGAAATCACCCACAAGCCCCGCTACAAACACACCAGTGCCTAAGTCTTTTAAGCTCGCACCAAGTGTGAGTGATAACAAGACGATTGCAACCAGCGGTAATAATTCACCCATACCTTTAAAGCCAATATCAACAAGCTTATGGTGAGTAAAATCACGAGAGCTAATCATTAAAAAGTAAGCGACTACACAGGCTAAAATAGTTGCATACAACACTGATTTTGAGCCACTGCCACTAGCAATATCGCCATCGCCAGTCCAGAACATAAAGCCAACCATGCTGCCAATTAAGGTAATAAGTGGAATAAGCATGTAACGCGCTTTTGAGCCTTTAACTTCTTCTGCTAATTCGGTTTCTTGCTGCTCAAAGTTCTCTTCGGCTTGTTTTAATGGCCCATGTACTTTGTCGAAAGTAATGGTATAAAACACGATGAGCAAGGTGATAATCGCATAAAAATTATAACCAATACTGCCCCACAGTACCGAAACAGCAGACTCTTCCATCTCGTAGTTACCAAGTAGGCCAAGCACATACGCACCCCAGCCGTTAAGTAAAATTAAAATACACACGGGTGCACTGGTACTATCAATAATATAGGCAAGACGCGCCCGGCTCATTTTAAATTTATCAAATAAACCACGCGATAAAATACCCGAAGTTAATACGCTCAAGTTCGATTCAATAAACACCGCAATGCCCGAGAACATGGTTAAATAACCCACTTGGCGCTTACTCTTAGCAACACCTTTGTTCATTAATAGGTTTACGGTTGCTGCCACACCGCCAGATTCACGAATATAGGCAAGCAGTGCACCAATCAAAATACTAAAAATAAGAATACGGCTGTTACCCGCTGAGCTCGCGACTTCGATTACCCGTTCAATGGTATTGATAAAAGTGTAAAACACACTATTGCCTTCACCATTGAGGGCTAGCAAAAACTCAGACGACGCAACGGCGACCAATAAAGCCATGATCACTTCTTTGCGCCAAAACACAATTAAGATAGCAATCAAGGGTGGTAAAATTGAATACCAAGACATAAAAACCCTTTTAAATTAAGACCAATATTTTATTTTTATTATGCAAAAACTCGCTAAGCTTAATGGCTTTGCCGCTAAACTCAACTTAAATCGACTAGTGATTTAATATACTCTCATAAATCAGTGAGATAATTGAACCATACTTACCTGTTTCAAAACGCTTTCCGACAAATTCATAATTTTTATCGTTGCCCTCAATAGGTGTGTGACGGGCATTGGTAAGTAACACGATGGCAAGGTCATACTCGGGGTCAATCACAGTAACGGTGCCGGTCCAGCCAGTATGACCATAGGCTCTTGGGCTGGCATACGGGCCAAAATGCCATGTGCGTGCTTGGTGCCCTGCTCTTCGCCAGCCTAAGCCATAGGTTTCGTCGCTGGCTTGAGGCTGAGTAAATTGCGCGAGTACTTGTGGGGTAAATAACTGTTTATTGTCGTAGCCACCGCCGTTAAGCAGCACCTGCATCAATACCATTATATCGCCAGCCGTACTAAAGAGGCCTGCATGCCCTGCTACGCCCCCTAAAGCATAAAAGGCTTTTTCGTCATGCACTTCACCTTGCAATACATCGGTACGAATATTGTCAAACTCAATACGCCCGCCACGGGTGTTGCCATTTATTTCAGTTGCAGCAATCTGCGACGCTAAAAATCCCTTTTGCAAAGGGTTGTACACTGTGTGTGTTAACCCTAGCGGCTGATAGAGTTGGCTTTCAACATAGCTGTCGAGAGGCATACCGCTAATGCGCTCAATCAATACGCCTAGCAACATGTAATCAATATCTGAATAGAGGTGCTTTACATTACGCCCCGCCACAAAAGGCACTCCTGTAAGCAGTAAATTTTTGGTACGTAAACTGTTTTGCGAGAAAAACCGTTCGCCAAATTTATTATCTTTACGGTGAAAATCAACCACTGCAGGGTAACCTGCGCTATGCGTGAGCAAATCCTTTACTAAACGCTGCTCTCGACCGCTGCCTCTAAATTCTGGCAGGTAATAAAACAATGGTTTTTCTACATCTAACTTACCTTCGCTTGCAAGTTTCATTAACGCAAAGTTAGTAGCAAACATTTTTGAATTCGAGGCAATGTCGAATAAGGTATCGTTTTTCATCGCTTCAGGCGATGCGAGCAACGTGCCATCTGCATGGTACTTTTTAGCAGCGCCATAGTGGCTTAATTTAATTAACTCACCCTCTTTAATAACGCCAAGCACAGCGCCAGGAAATCCTGCGGCGACTTCTTGATTTATCAGCTCATCAACAGCTTTAAAACGGTCTTTATGTGTGTTTTTAATCAATGTTGGGTAAGGAAACCGCAATGTTAAGCTCGCCCCCTCTGGTTGAACATTGTCAACTTTAAAGGTGTTAATACCGTTATGAGTGCGTTTCGCTAAGCTGTATTGATATACTTTTTCAGCTGTTAATGGTGATGCGATATTAATTTTTTCACCATTAATATAAATATCAGCACTGCGGGCATCGTGGTTTTCAATGATTATTTCACCACGTCCCTTATACGCTTGAAACGTGCCTCGGTTATTTACTAACTCACGGCTGCTGGGGTCGAGCGATGGAATACGTACGACAACTTGTGCATTCGCAAGCACCGTTGTCTCAGGCTCCGTTGCCAGTTGCTGTTGCTGATACTCTTTAAACAGTCTCTCGCACTTTTTAGGAAAATACTTTTCTAATAAAGCAAACAGTACAGCTGCACTTCTGGCATCGTTATTACCGCTAACATGCCAAGGTAAAAAGTGCATTTGAAAGGCGCTCAACGCATCTAATGTTTGTGAATCAAGTTGCCCCGTTGCAATCACCTCGTAACCGTAGCTGCGCATGGCTTTTTGCATTAACTCTGTCGAAGGTTTCGATGCGCTAAATAACTGCCAATACTTATCGACCGTGTCGCTGTCGTACCACGCGCCAATACCCGCTTTATATAATTGATACCAAGGAAAACGCGGGCCAGGATCATTTTTACGACTTGGCGCAATGTCTGAATGCCCTACAATTTGAGTTGGCCCAATATCTGGATTGCGTTTAAGAATATCTTTGCTTAACGTAATTAATAATTCAATTTGCTTGGCATCATAATCAGGATAAATACACAGCTTGCTTGCATCATTTTGCATTGCAGGCGAACTATGCTCAGGAATATGACATGTAGGCACATTCACTATTTCAATGCCAATGGAGTGATCGTTTAAATCTTCACGTCCTTGCCAGTAACTTCGTCCAGCATGCCACGCGCGATCGTTCTCATCAACAAGTTGAATAATTTCTAATTTATCGTGCGGATAACTTGAATCGCCCGACTCCGGTAATAAGTAATGTGAGCTTAAGCCCCCTTCATCCACTAAAGCTCGCATCGACTTTTCGTAATCAATCGCGGTGTAGTGCATCACTAAAAACTTAACGCGATGACTGTAGTTAGCTGACTGGGTAAACGTATATTGATTACTGGCACAACTGACTAAAAGCGCAGCGCCACTGAGATAACACAGCTGTTTAAGTAATGTTTTTAAAGAGGGAAAACTCATAACAGTTTCATACCTGAAGTTTTAAGCATTGACGATTCACTGCAATACAGTAGCAACACCCACTTAACATGTAAAATATTTTATTTTAAGATCCAAGAATAAAAAGTATACATTATCGTTACCTCACTAAAAATGGTGCTATCTCAACAAATAATGTTGTATCTATTATGGAATAAAACTATATTATTCCATCTAAATTAAGAAAAATATTCCAAAGTTAATTCGAGTAAAACAAAAATAATTCGTCGTTTGTACTTAATTTTGCGTCTTGGCGCTTAATATTCTCGATTGAAAGGTTTGTATTACACAAAGAATAAGTTAACTAACAAAGTGAGCCCGAATGTCTACTTTTGTAAAAATTAAAGCCTTACGCCAGTCTTTGTCGAGCAGCGAAGCAAAACTAGCAGATTTCACATTAAACTCGGCCAATGCGATTCGTAATTTATCCTCTGTTGAATTAGCAAAAGTGGTTGGTGTTAGCCAATCAAGCGTGGTTAAGTTTTCACAAAAATTAGGTTACAAAGGGTTTCCTGCTTTTAAGCTAGCCGTTATCGATGCACTAAACGATGAAAGCAGCGAGCCCAAGTTACACGGTAAAATTACCTTAAACGACTCTCTTGAACAAATTGCCGAAAAATTACTCAGCAGTAAACTGGCCGTTTTAACTGAAACCAAAAACCTTAACGAAGCGCCTGCAATCGAAAAAGCGGTTGAATTATTAAAATCAGCTAAACGTATTCTTATTTGCGGTTTAGGTGGCTCGGCGCTGGTTGCCAAAGATTTCTCTTATAAATTACAAAAGCTAGGGATGCCAGCTATCGCTGAACCAGACGGCCACGCCCAACTTGCCTACGTTGCTACGTTTTCAAAAGGTGACTTGGTTATTGCAATTAGTGAATCGGGGATGACCCGTGAAATTGCTGAGGTCGTTAAACAAGCTAAGAAAAACGACAGCGCAGTGATCTCAGTCACTAAGTTTGGTAGTAGCCCCGTCGCAGACTCAGCAGATGTAAAACTCTACTCTGTTGCTGAAGGTGAATCAGTAAGGCTGTCATCAATTTTAGCCCGAACTGCACAAGATTTTGTCATTGATATTCTGTTCATTGCACTGACTCAATCGAGTCGACAAGGCAGAAAATTACTAGAACATTCTAATGAAGTTGTAGGCGAATTTAAGAATAACTAATTTTTAAATACAGACTATAAACCTAAAAAAGCAGCGAAAGCTGCTTTTTTTATGCCTTTATTTAGCAACTAAATTTGCACCTCGCCTTTCTTGTTATGTATTGATTTTTATAAGCTAATAAAAAATAAAGCGTTCATAATTTCTTACAAAAAAGACCCCTCACATTCCGTATGCTCTTAAAAGCAAATGAACACAAACAATTACCCAATAAAGGTAATATATTTTATTCCACAAATAACCGTAAGTAACAAAAAAATATTCTTGACCGATTCTTCTAACAGCTGTTTAATGTATAGGCAACATAATTTTAAAGTTCATAAGTCTCAATTGGGTAAGCAGTCCAACAAAGCATATAAATATAAGGACGGGAAACAATGAAACAACATGCATCCTCACTCGTAATAAGCTCCATAGCTAAAGCGACACATAATGCACTTCGCGCAAAGAAAACAGCTCTAACAGGTGTTGTAATGGCCGCGGCTTTAGCCAGCGCACCAGCCTTTGCTAATTTAACTGGTGGAATCAAGGGTAAAGTATCAACACCAGAGGCACAGCAGTCTCTGGCGGGGATCACGGTAACGGCAAAAAGTAACGTAATGCCGAAACCACGCACTGTTGTGACTCGTGAAGACGGAAGCTACGACTTACCCCAACTAAAACCGGGGACTTATGAACTCACTTTCACCGATAAAAACGGGGTCACTCAAACGATGACCGTTGATGTTTTGCTTGAGCAAACATCGAGCCTAAACGTTACCTTCGGTGGCGCAAATGAAAATGTTGAGGTCATCACCATTACTGGTAGTAAATTATACCGTCAGGGTAAGTCAGCTCTGACCAACTCACTAGGCGAAGAGGCAATCAACAACGTGCCAGTGGGTCAAGACTACCGAGACCTATTAAAACTTGTACCAGGTGTGGAGCTTTCGGCGAACACAGTTTTAGGTCCGTCAGCAGGTGGTTCAGGGGTTGATAACTCATACGGTTTTGATGGCGTAAATGTTTCTATGCCAATGTTTGGTAATTTAGCGTCAGAGCCTTCGACCCATGACGTGGCGTATGTCACCATGGACCGCGGTGGTGCTAAAGCGGTAGGCTTTAACCGTTCAGGTGGCTTCTCAATCAATACAGTATCAAAATCTGGTACTGATGAATTTCACGGTAACGTTGAATACAAAGCACAACCGAAGAGTTTTGTTGCGACCCCTATAGGCGAAGAAAGTTATGAGATGGATAAAAGCTGGTTAACTGCAAGCCTAGGTGGACCGCTGATTGAAGATACACTGTACTTTTATACCTCGTATTATCGCCCTGAAGAAACGAAGGCTAACAAGAATACAGCTTATGGCGAAGTAAAAGACTATGAAAGTATCCGTGACGAATACTTCGGTAAGCTTACATGGGCACCGACCGACGATATTTTAATTAATATTTCACAACGTACCTCTGATAAAGAGGTAAAAGGCGATTCAATAGGCGCTTACGAAACTGACAGTGTATCTGTTGGTAGCAAAGCCGACCAAGATATCTTTACGTTAGATGGCTCTTGGATTTTAGGCTCTGCAACCACCCTGTCATTCCAATACAGTAAGTTTGAATTAGAAACAGGTTCGAAACCAGATACTGAGTTGAGTGTCGTACCTTCGTTAAATAGTCAGCTTGATGTTAACAACCTTACTCAGATGGGCTATTTTTCGGTGCCAAAACCAAGAGAATATGTCTCTAAAGAAGGTTTCACAGAAGAGCAAATCGCTATTTATAATGCCGGAGCTACCGCATTAATTAATACTTATGGCTATCTTGAAGATGGTGTAATGAAAGGCAGCGGTGGTGTTGGCGCTTATTCACAATATGACAATATAAACTTCTATCGTGATTCATTTGAACTCAACTTAGAACATGAATTTGATTGGGGTGACACGTACCATACACTCCACTTTGGTGCCAAATGGGAAGAAAGTGAAGAACAACTTACCCGTTTATCAAATGGCTGGGGGCGCATCTCTTACCTTGGCGGTTTAGTTGATGCTGATGCAGATACGGCAGGCTTTGACCCTGCAGATGCTATATATCGTGCACATGTGCAGCAAATGAGTCTGGCAACTGAAGATGGTACAACTGTTTCTGGCATAAACTCAGAAATGCGTAGTATCAATTTTGAAATAAACGATACCATAGAACATGGTGACTGGACTTATAATATCGGTTTACTCGTAAGCCAAGATACGTGGTACGGGCAAGGTTTAAAAGCGAAGTCAGGCACCGTTTCAGGTTATGAGTTGGCTCCAGGACAGAAGTACGAAATGTATAAAACAGACTGGAGTGATATGCTGCAACCTCGTTTAGGTGCAACTTGGACGTACTCAGATGAAGACTCAGTCTTTGCAAATTTCGCAATTTATAATCCTGAAGCAAGTTCACTCGCTCGTGCAGCCTCGTGGGACCGTAATACGCGCTCAGAAATTGAGCTACTTCTAGATGAGTCTGGCAACATTCTTTCTGCATCACCTCGACGTGGTTCATCAGGTAAAGCATTCCAAGAAGGCATGAAACCTCGTCGTATCAATGAATTCACGCTTGGCACAACGAAATATGTGGGCTCTGATTTAGTATTACGTGCTCACGTACGTCACCGTAAAGGTATGCATTTTTGGGAAGATATGCCTAACAATGCACGCTTAACTGATTACTCAGGCGTTGATGCCGAAGGTGTGCCACAACATATCGCAGATAAAGGCCTTTATGTTGAAAACCTTGCCGATATTATCGATGAAATCGGTGGCTCATCGTATGTAATCGCTGAGGTTGATGGCGGCGAAACGAAATACTGGGAAGCCAGTATCGAAGCTGAATACCTAGGTGAAAACAGCTATATCAATGCTTCTTATGTGTGGAGCCATTACTACGGTAATTTCGACCAAGACAATACCACGACAAGTAACGATGCAAATAACTTTATTGGCTCATCATACTATGGTGATGGCCGCGGCCGTTACTCATGGGATAACCGTTACGGCACACTTTCAGGAGATAAGCCGCATAAGGTTAAAGTCTATGGTTACTACACTGTGCCGTGGGAAGCAAACATTGGTGCGTACTTTGTATTCCAGTCTGGTCAAGCTTGGGAAAACTGGGATGGAACTATGTATGGTTATCCGACAAGCCATGTTAGTCGTTATGCAGAACCTGCTGGTTCTCGTAGAACAGCAAGCCACTGGCAACTTGACTTGAACTACACGCAAGACTTTACGTTCTCAGGTGACATGGAACTACAATTCCGTGCTGACTTATTTAATGTCTTTAACCGTCAAACTGGTTACAACAAAAACCCGTATGTACTTGATGAAAACTATGGTGAATCACGCAGTTACTATAATCCACGTAGTTTACAGCTTTCAGTTAACTTCAAGTTCTAAACCAATCAATCCTGTTGGGGGCCGCATATGCGGCCCTTTTTCATCCCTTTTAATCTAAATTGTACAAAACGTTCTTGCTTCATCTAAATGAATGGCCTGCTTCATCAAATAATCAATCTGTACCGTACGTTTAATACCATTCCGCTTAATTAAGTGGTCTATTTTGAGGCAATAAAACCGCGTTGATAACAAGGCAAAAATTTAGTTATTTAGTTGTTCTCGGCAATTGCTCCTGCATTGCTCTACCTCCTGCATCCATGCAGTCGTAAATCA
>NZ_JACDWU010000063.1:0-512 GCF_016464045.1 Pseudoalteromonas sp. bablab_jr011
TCACTTAAATCATACTTATAAAATACTCAAGCAGCTTGGCTTTAGTTGGATCACAAGCCGTTCGAAACACCCTAAACACTCATTAAAAAGCCAAGAAGCTTTTAAAAAACTTCCAACTGGAAACGATCCTTCACACACCCGGACACCTTCCACTTGACCGTATAGACGTATGGTTTCAGGACGAAGCACGATTTGGCCAGCAAAATCCGACTACGCGCATTTGGGCTGAAACAGGCACTCGGCCACGGATAGTAAAACAACAGCAGTTTGACTAGGGATATTTATTTGGTGCGGTATGTCCTGCCACAGGCCAAACAGAAGCGCTAGTAAGCCCATTCGTCAATAAAGAAGCAATGACGCAGCACCTGAGTCAGATATCACAAGCTACACCAGTTGGCAGACATGCTATCGTGATAATAGATGGCGCAGGCTGGCACACATACGATACAGCCGCAGAATTTAACAACCTCACGCTAATAAAGCTCCCTCCTTATTCACCAGAGTTAAACCCA
>NZ_JACDWU010000064.1:0-407 GCF_016464045.1 Pseudoalteromonas sp. bablab_jr011
AGCATGTCTGCCAACTGGTGTAGCTTGTGATATCTGGCTCAGGTGCTGCGTCATTGCTTCTTTATTGACGAATGGGCTTACTAGCGCTTCTGTTTGGCCTGTGGAAGGACATACCGCACCAAATAAATATCCATAGTCAAACTGCTGTTGTTTTACTATCCGTGGCCGAGTGCCTATTTCAGCCCAAATGCGCGTAGTCGGATTTTGCTGGCCAAATCGTGCTTCGTCCTGAAACCATACGTCGATACGGTCAAGTGGAAGGTGTTCGGGTGTGTGAAGGATCGTTTCCAGTTGGAAGTTTTTTAAAAGCTTCTTGGCTTTTTAATGAGTGTTTAGGGTGTTTCGAACGGCTTGTGATCCAACTAAAGCCAAGCTGCTTGAGTATTTTATAAGTATGATTTAAGTGA
>NZ_JACDWU010000065.1:0-304 GCF_016464045.1 Pseudoalteromonas sp. bablab_jr011
GTCCTTCCCATTAAGGGAGCGGACATGCTCAATGAATTCTGAATTTATTTAACATCTTTCGATGTTGAATTGACTGTGCTGAAATAAGTAAACTTATTTCCGTTGGTCACTCAGTTTAAATTGAGACTCTAAATTTGTTTGCCTTACTACCTAAGTAGCTCGACTGTTAGAACTCAATCTGTACGAGTGCCCACACAGATGATTGCTTTATATTGTTAAAGAACAGTGCGACTTCGTCGCTAGGGATGCGTATAATACATCCTTATTTTTTAGAGTCAACACTTAATTTTAAACTTTCTTTTGA
>NZ_JACDWU010000066.1:0-4142 GCF_016464045.1 Pseudoalteromonas sp. bablab_jr011
CCACTAACCACTAACCACTAACCACTAACCACTAACCACTAACCACTAACCACTAACCACTAACCACTAACCACTAACCACTAACCACTAACCACTAACCACTAACCACTAACCAAATCGCCTTTTTTCACCCCACATCTTGATTTTATTTCGAATGTCGCCATATCTATCGGGTGGTTTAATTTTCGTGTTTTTTTGCGGGGTTAAACTAAAGTTTACGGCTGATTTTTAAATTTTCTTGCTGAAATTCCATATCTTCACGCTGAGATGGTTTGATGTTGCGCAGACTCTGGTATGATAGCGCACGAAATAAGCGGTGTTTTGAACAGCGTACAGATAAATTGTTAATTAATATGCTCTACATCATAAGCATAAGCGCATATTAATTATCAATTGTAGAAAGTGGGTTAGCTAACGAGTAGCTAACAAAGAATATATTGTAACGGTTTTATCATGATATCTAATTTATTTACCAAGATTTTTGGTAGTCGCAATGACCGCACTATTAAAAACCTAAGAAAGACGGTCGCACTGATCAATGCGCTTGAAACGCAATTAGAAGCGCTTTCTGATGAAGATCTAAAAGCAAAAACAGCAGAATTTAGAGAGCGTTACGATAACGGACAAAGCCTAGATGATATTCTACCAGAAGCATTTGCTGTGGTACGTGAAGCATCTAAGCGTGTAAATGGCATGCGTCATTTCGACGTACAGCTACTAGGTGGTATGGTATTACACCAAGGCCGTATCGCAGAAATGCGTACCGGTGAAGGTAAAACACTAACAGCAACATTGCCTGCATACCTACGTGGTTTAACGGGTAAAGGTGTTCATGTTATTACCGTGAACGACTACCTTGCAAAGCGTGACGCAGAAACCAACCGCCCATTATTTGAATTCCTTGGCCTAACCGTAGGCTGTAATGTGCCAGGCATGATGCCACAGCAAAAGAAAGTGGCTTACAGCGCCGACATTACTTACGGTACAAATAACGAATTTGGCTTTGATTATCTTCGCGATAACATGGCATTTAGCATTGACGAGCGTGTTCAACGCCCACTTTACTATGCTGTAGTGGATGAGGTGGATTCAATCCTAATCGATGAAGCGCGTACGCCGCTTATTATCTCAGGCCCGGCTGAAGACAGCTCTGAGCTTTACATCGAAATCAACAAGATTGTGCCAGAACTTGAGCTGCAAGAAAAAGAAGACGAAGAAGGCGTTGAAGGCGACGGCGACTTTACTATCGATGAAAAGTCTAAGCAGGTTCATTTAACTGAGCGTGGCCAAATTAAGGTTGAAGAACTACTGATTGAGCGTGGCTTAATCGAAGAAGGTGATTCACTTTATTCAGCTTCAAGTATCACATTATTAAGCCATGTTTACGCAGCACTGCGTGCGCATAAGCTTTATCAAAAAGATGTTGATTACGTTGTTAAAGAAAACGAAGTAATTATCGTTGATGAGCACACAGGCCGTACAATGGAAGGCCGTCGTTGGTCAGAAGGCTTACACCAAGCTGTTGAAGCAAAAGAAGGTGTACGCATTCAAAACGAAAACCAAACATTGGCATCAATCACATTCCAAAACTACTTCCGTTTATACGACACGTTAGCGGGTATGACGGGTACAGCAGACACAGAAGCGTTTGAGTTCCAGTCTATTTATGGTTTAGACACGGTTGTAATGCCAACTAATAAACCGATGATCCGTGATGACCGTGCCGATCTTGTGTATTTAACACAAGAAGAAAAGTACGAAGCCATCCTTGCCGATATTAAAGACTGTCAAGAACGTGGTCAGCCAGTACTTGTGGGTACTATTTCTATCGAAAGTTCTGAGTACTTATCGCAATTCTTACGTAAAGAAAAAATTAAGCACAATGTACTTAATGCTAAATTCCACGCGCAAGAAGCCGACATTGTTGCTGACGCGGGCTTACCTGGCACAGTAACGATTGCCACTAACATGGCCGGTCGTGGTACCGATATCGTGTTAGGTGGTAACTGGCACAGCGAAATTGAAAAGCTAGAAAACCCAACTGATGAGCAAATCAAAACGATTAAAGAAGAGTGGCAAAAGCGCCATGATGCAGTAATCGAAGCTGGTGGTTTACACATCATTGGTACTGAGCGTCACGAGTCGCGCCGTATCGATAACCAGTTACGTGGTCGTTCTGGTCGTCAAGGTGACGCAGGTTCGAGCCGTTTCTACTTATCAATGGATGATGCGTTAATGCGTATCTTCGCAGGTGAGCGCATGACTAACATGATGCGTAAACTGGGCATGCAACGTGGCGAAGCAATTGAGCACCCTTGGGTTAACCGTGCAATCGAAAACGCACAACGTAAAGTTGAAGCGCGTAACTTCGACGTACGTAAACAACTTCTTGAGTACGATGATGTTGCAAACGACCAACGTCGCGTAGTTTACTCGCAGCGTAACGAACTACTTGAAGAAGGCGATATTTCAGAAACTATCACTGCAATCCGCAGCGATGTTCTTAATGGCATGATTGACCAATACATTGCACCGCAAAGCTTAGCGGAAATGTGGGATATTCCAGGCCTTGAAGAACGCTTAAAGCAAGATTTCTTAATTGAACTGCCAATTTCACAATGGCTAGCTGAAGACAGTAAACTTTACGAAGAAAAACTGCGTGAGCGTATCGAAGAAGCCGTTGAGCAAGCATACAAGCAAAAAGAAGAGATGGTGGGCGATTCAGTACTACGTCAATTCGAAAAAGCGATTATGCTACAAAGCCTAGATCAACACTGGAAAGATCACTTGGCTGCAATGGATCATCTTCGTCAAGGTATCCACTTACGTGGTTATGCACAGAAGAATCCGAAGCAAGAGTACAAGCGTGAATCATTCGAGCTATTCTCTGAAATGCTTGAAAACTTAAAAATCGACGTAGTGAGTATTTTAAGTAAGGTTCAAGTACGTGCAGAAGAAGATGTTGAAAAGGTAGAAGAGCAACATCGTCGTAGCGAAAATGCACCACGTGAATACCAACACGAAGAAGCTGAGCACATTGGCGGCGAAACGCCACAAGGTGCTGTAGTTAGCCACCGTGCAGAGCCTAAAGTAGGCCGTAATGAGCCGTGCCCATGTGGTTCAGGTCAAAAGTTTAAACAGTGTTGTGGTAAATTAAAGTAACCAAAACACTGGGATAAAAAGCGACGCTTGCGTCGCTTTTTTTATGATTGAGGAAATATAAAATGACTAAGAAAATAGTGCATGTCGCAGTCGGTGTAATTTATAAAGACCAACAATTATTCATTTGTAAGCGCCCAGACGATAAACACCAAGGTGGCTTATGGGAGTTCCCTGGTGGCAAGGTCGAGCAGGGCGAAAGCGTGTTTGCAGCGTTACAACGTGAGCTGTTAGAAGAAGTAAACCTGACGGTTAATGGCAGTGATGAATTAATGGTTATCGAACACGATTACGGCGATAAATGTGTGCGTTTAGATGTCCATATAGTTGATAACTTTACAGGCGAAGCCCATGGCGCAGAAGGTCAGCAAGGTAAGTGGGTACCCATTAATGAGCTTGATTACTACGTGTTCCCAGCCGCCAACGTCGAAATAGTTGAAAAGATAAAGCAACGTTTTAAATAAGTAACGAGATAAATAAGCAACGAGCTGCGAATTTCGAGGTACGAGCTATACCGAGCTGGTTGTTTAATACCGCTGAAAAGGTTTACTTTTTCGGCGTTAAAACGCCTCCCACGTGTGAGATGTGTGTCACTTGTAGGAAGGGCTTTAGCCGTGAATCTTATAAAAGATGTTGCTGCGCAAACGCGCCATGCAAGCATAACGCCTACGGTTTAATGTAGGCGTGAAATTTATTTCGCGCGAAGAGGTTATAAGCAACGAAGTACGAGAGGCGAGCTAAATTGAGCAGTTTGTTTAATATCGCTGAACAGGTTTGCTTTTTCGGCGTTAAAACACCTCCCACGAGTGCAATGTGTATCACTTGTAGGAAGGGCTTTAGCCGTGAAAGGGTTATAAGTAACGAGTTACGAGAAGCGAGATGCGAGCTTGTATAGTTAAAACGCCTCCCACGTGTGTAGTGTGTGTCACTTGTAGGAAGGGCTTTAGCCGTGAAAGGGTTGTAAGCAACGAGTTACGAAGTAC